>QIGK01000006.1 GCA_003228875.1 Rhodobacterales bacterium | reverse complement strand
TGAATATCTCGATTTCTTCATAATAAAATCTCCTTCGTTAAAGTACGAGAAAATTCTACTTATGAGTACCCCTAAATATGGGAGTATTACCCTGTTTCGGTGTTGCTGGTGTTGCTGGTGTTGCCGAAGCTTATTTTCGGCAAGCCAGTTTTCGAACTCAACCTAGAAGAAGCTGCTTACCTTGCTTCTTTGGCAAAAACGCCAACGCGTTCCAATTTAGTGGGAGCTAGGAGCCGGGCTATCGAGAGAAGGAATTTTGTAATTTCTCAAATGCTAATTGCTGATTTTATTGTAGAAGGCGATGCAACAGAAGCCAGTTTGGTGGATATCATTTTGCAAGCCTCATCGTCACTATGCTTACTTGAGCAATAAAGCGTAAAAATTAATTGGACCGGTTTGTAGGGTGGGTGCTCGCACCCACAGTTACGTTTTTGAAATACCAATGGTGGGTGCAAGCGCCCACCCTACGAAGTCGGCGCGCCAATAGTTCCCCCCCACGCCTTGACTCGCCAAACCCCACCTCCTAAATACCACTCGTTAGCACTCAACGGTGGTGAGTGCTATTACCACCAAATCCACCTTATTTTGGACAAACCAAAGGGAGCATCCAAAAATGGCATTTACACCATTGCATGACCGCGTTGTTGTTCGTCGCCTCGACGAAGATGAAAAAACAGCCGGCGGCCTTATCATTCCTGATTCCGCAAAAGAAAAACCTTCTGAAGGCGAGATCATTTCCGTTGGTGCAGGCGCACGTGACGAAAGCGGTGGCCGCGTGGCCATGGACGTTAAAGCTGGCGACAAAGTGTTGTTTGGCAAATGGTCCGGCACCGAAGTCAAGGTTGACGGCGAAGACCTGTTGATCATGAAAGAATCCGACATCATGGGCATCATCGCCTAATCAATCGTTTCACGTTTTATTGAATCGATTTTGCGTCCGAACGTGATTGCAAGCAATCACTGCCTCTCCCGCAAAACCGATACTTGATTTTTCTGATTCGTAAAACGCTATAAAGGAGCATCCAAAATGGCTGCAAAAGACGTAAAATTCGGCACAGACGCCCGCAATCAAATGCTGGCTGGCGTAGATATTCTCGCCAATGCTGTAAAAGTAACCCTCGGGCCCAAGGGCCGTAACGTGGTTCTTGACAAATCATTTGGTGCCCCGCGCATCACCAAAGACGGCGTAACCGTTGCCAAAGAGATCGAGCTGGAAAACAAGTTCGAAAACATGGGCGCTCAGATGGTCAAAGAGGTCGCATCGCGCACCAATGACACTGCTGGTGACGGCACAACAACTGCCACCGTTCTTGCCCAGGCGATTGTTCGCGAAGGCATGAAATCAGTTGCTGCTGGCATGAACCCGATGGACCTGAAACGCGGTATTGATCTGGCGGTTACTAATGTTGTTGAAGGCATTATTGCTTCGGCGCGTCCGGTTAACGACAGCGACGAAGTTGCCCAAGTTGGCACTATTTCAGCAAATGGCGAATCCGCGATTGGTCAGCAGATTGCTGATGCGATGCAACGTGTTGGCAATGAAGGCGTGATCACTGTTGAAGAAAACAAGGGTCTGGAAACCGAAACCGAAGTGGTTGAAGGCATGCAGTTTGACCGCGGTTACCTGTCGCCTTATTTTGTGACCAACCCGGAAAAAATGATCTCCGACATGGAAGATTGCCTGATCCTGTTGCACGAGAAGAAATTGTCGTCCTTGCAGCCAATGGTGCCTTTGTTGGAAACTGTTATTCAGTCCGGCAAGCCATTGATGATCATTGCCGAAGATGTTGACGGCGAAGCGCTGGCAACCCTTGTGGTGAACAAATTGCGCGGTGGTCTGAAAATCGCTGCTGTGAAAGCCCCCGGTTTTGGCGATCGTCGTAAAGCCATGTTGCAAGACATCGCCATTCTGACCGGTGGTCAGGTGATTTCCGAAGACTTGGGCATGAAGCTTGAATCTGTTGGTCTTGATATGCTCGGCACTGCCAAGCGCGTTACCATCACCAAAGATGAAACTACCATCATTGATGGCGCTGGCGAAAAAGCTGAGATCGAAGCACGGGTTGCCCAGATCAAACAGCAGATCGAAGAAACTACTTCGGATTACGACAAAGAAAAACTGCAAGAACGTCTGGCCAAACTGGCTGGTGGTGTTGCGGTTATTCGGGTTGGTGGCTCGACTGAGATCGAAGTGAAAGAACGCAAAGATCGTGTTGATGACGCGTTGAATTCGACCCGCGCAGCCGTGCAAGAAGGCATCGTAGTTGGCGGCGGTGTGTCGCTGGTTCAAGGTGCGAAAAATCTGGCTGGTTTGAAAGGCGAAAACGCTGATCAGGACGCTGGTATTTCGATTGTGCGCCGCGCGCTTGAGGCGCCCTTGCGTCAGATCGCTGAAAACGCCGGTGTTGACGGTGCGGTTGTTGCAGGCAAAGTTCGCGAGAGCGACGACGTGACTTTCGGCTTTAACGCCCAGACCGAAGAATATGGCGACATGTTCTCGTTTGGCGTGATTGACCCAGCCAAAGTAGTGCGCACCGCGTTGCAAGACGCGGGTTCGGTTGCCGGTCTGCTGATCACCACCGAAGCCATGGTTGCTGACAAACCAGCCCCAGCAGCACCTGCTGGCGGCGGCATGCCTGACATGGGCGGCATGGGCGGCATGATGTAAGCTGCGCTTTAGCGTTGAATTTGAAAAGGGCGCAGCACAGGTTGCGCCCTTTTTATTTTATCGGTTTTCCGGTATATCAAAGGGGCAGGTTTTGTATCTAACCGTAAATTTCAGGTCTGCTTTGCTATTGTCCACCAGACAATTGCAACAAACAACCGACCCGTGGTGGATCATCGGAAGTGTTGCATTAGCCTTGCATGGCGTTGATCCGGGGCCGATCGGCGACATTGATTTCCTGATGTCGCAAAGGGATGGGTTGGCTTTTGCAAAACGGTTCGGATTGGAAAACTCTGCAGGGGCAGGCAATGAATTGTTTTGCTCTACGTTATTACTGAAACAAAAAATCGAGAGGGTTGATGTCGAATTCATGGCCGGTTTACATATCCGGAAAGATGGCAAATGGCAAGAAGTTTTGCCCCAGACCCGCCGACCGGTTAACATTGGCAATAGCACGGTTTTTGTGCCCGAAAAGACCGAGCTGATGGCGATTTTGCACAGTTTTGGGCGCGACAAAGATATTGCACGCGCCAAGAAATTGAGATCACAAATCACCAAGGAAACTTCACATAAATAATTTATGACCGGAATCGCATTGGCGTTTGGCCTCTTTAATCTTTGGCCCTGCCTGCCTATTTGAAAATCAAGGGGCAAAAAGCAATGTCAAAGTGCAAACTAGTTATCGCTGAATACCATACCGCATTCGGGCTAAGCCGTGGTGATTTATACCAACAACCGGCGGCTTTTCTGGATTATTTAAAAACTGGACAACTACAAGCATTTGCACTGTTTTTGCAATATACTCTGGATGGGCAGGGTTTTGAAAACAGCTTTGTACTGCGTTCGAACGCCCGGTGCAAGATGCTTGGCAGGGATTTCGCAGCGATATTGCAGCATTTGATTGTCTGGCGTAATATTGCATATGGAAGATGAAATTACATACCTCCGGCTGGATCATGACAATGCCGATCTTTTGATTGGTTCGGATATTTTTGACGGGCCGGTTGACCAAAAACAGCTTGATGATTTTATCAATCAAACCGGCCATGAACTGGTGTTTGCGATGGCAGATGGTAAACCAATCGGGATGGCTTCAAGCGTAATCATGCTCCATCCCGACAAGCAACCGATGTTGTTTGTTAACGAGGTCGGGGTGAATGACGATATGCGCCTAAAAGGCATCGGCACCAAGCTTTCAAATATGCTGTTTGAAATCGGGCGCAAAATGGGCTGCAAAGGCATCTGGCTGGCAACCGAGGTCGACAATGCCGAAGCCCGCGCCTTGTATCAAAAACTGGCTGCCCGAGAGACCAAAGACATCGTTGTTTATGACTGGGACGGGGCGATGGATGAATAAATCCTGACCCTAAGCAATTACTGTCCAAACCAGTGTCACATTGCGCAGCGACGCATTAACCCAAAGAATTGACTTGGCATTGCTGGCGTTGCGCCCCATATACCTGTGATGCTCGCTCGTCCTTTCATATATATTTGGCATCATATCCGCTATGCTCCGCTTTTTGCGGCGATGACATCTTCCAAAGGGCGGCGGTTTGACCGGCGCGCGCGCGCGTTAGGGGCGGTATTTGGGTTTGGCATTCGCATGTATCCTTTTGCGCGGCGTAAATTCGACAAGGAAATCGTGCGGGTATTTCCCGATATCACCCGTGTTGAGCGTCGCAAACTGCGCCGCGAGATGGGGCGCAACATGGGTCAGACCCTGTTTGAAATTTACCACGGCGACCAGTTTCAGAACTTTCACAAAGATTTTGACGTGTCCGGCCCGGGGCTGGCAGTGCTGCAACAAGCCCAAGCCGAGGGCAAAGGCGCGATCATTGTTTCAGGCCATTTTGGCCAATGGGAAGCCATCCGTTCCGCATTAAAAGAACGCGGCATGGAAACCGGCGCGGTGTATCGCAAGCAAAAAAACCGCCATTATGAACGCCGGCTTTTGGCGGGTATCAAATCTGTTGGCTTGCCAATATTGGCGACCGGAAAATCCGGCACGCGCGATCTGATCCGACATCTGCGAAACGGTGGATTTGTTGCCATTTTGCTGGATGAAAAAGCTGACGGCGGCATGCGCATGCCGTTTTTGGGGCATCAAGCGCTGACCTCTTTGGCGGCTGCGCGACTGGCGATGAAATTTGATATTCCGATGGTGCCGGCCTATGGCACCCGCATTGGCAATGGCAGCCAGTTTCAGGTCGATTTTGAGGATGCCATCCCCCATACAGATGCCACCACAATGACCGAAGTATTTAACAAAAGTCTGGCCGCGCGGGTTCTTGACCGCCCCGATCAATGGTATTGGATGCTGCGCCGCTGGAAAGGCGCTTAATTTTGGCCTCGCAATTGGTTTGGCTTTGCTTTTGAATGCTGACATGCGTGTTTTCTGGTTAACAACTTTTGCAATGACCGCTTTTGCGGCAAATTCGGTATTAACCAGATATGCGTTGGCATTTGATCAAATCGCGCCCGCTGCTTTTGTGGCGATTAGGCTGGTATCAGGCGCGATGGTGCTGGGCATTCTTGTCGGGCTGCGCGGCAATGGTTGGCGCGGGCAGGGCAACCCGATATCGGCAGCAATGTTGCTGCTTTATGCAGCGGCGTTTTCCTTTGCGTATGTTTCCTTGGATACCGGCGTTGGCGCGCTGATATTGTTTGGCGGTGTGCAGATCACCATGTTTGCTGGCGCGATGCTGGCAGGTGAACGACCCGGCCCAAAACGCTGGGTTGGCATGGGGCTGGGCATGGCTGGGCTGGCGATTCTGTTTGCGCCGGGTTCTGCTGCGCCAAACTTAAGCGGTGCCATGTTGATGGCGTTTGCTGCCTTTGGTTGGGGCGTTTATTCGCTGCGCGGTAAATCGGTTGAGAAACCGCTGCCAGCGACGGCGGTGAATTTCCTGATCGCTGCACCGTTTGGCATTTTAATCTGGTTGGTAATGCCGTTTTCAATTCCGTCCAGCCTAACAGGTGTGGCGCTGGCGATCATATCGGGCGCGGCGGCCTCAGGCATTGGCTATGCCGTTT
Source organism: Rhodobacterales bacterium (assembly GCA_003228875.1). Lineage (GTDB taxonomy): Bacteria > Pseudomonadota > Alphaproteobacteria > Rhodobacterales > Rhodobacteraceae > UBA3077. The sequence continues at coordinate 7,285 of QIGK01000006.1, read as the reverse complement.
GGTATTCGGTTTTGCCCAGACTTGATGCATCATTTGCTGCCATTGTTCAGCTAATCGTGCCGATCATCGCATTGGCTGGCGGCATGGTGTTTCTAGGCGAGGCTGTCACCGTGACCTTTGCGATTTCAACTGTTCTAATTCTGGGCGGCGTTGCCTATGCGGCGCGATAATAATGCTGCCATAACATTGCGCGGCTCCAAGTATTGGGCTAGCGTTAACATATTGTTGACAGGCATTTAGGTGCCAATATTTGAAAGGGCCGAGAAATGGCTGGAGAAAATGATAAATTTGAAGTGTATCAGGACAAACGTGGCGAATATCGCTGGCGTCGCAAAGCCAGCAATGGCCAAATCGTTGGCGCTGCCTGTGAAGGGTATGTGAAAAAATCCGATTGTGAATCCAACATGAATCGCGGTCCAAAAGACAGCGACAAATGGGAATTTTATGAGGATAAAGCGGGCGAACACCGCTGGCGTCGCAAGGCCTCTAATGGCCAAATCGTTGGTGCGGCCTCAGAAGGTTACACCAAGAAATCCGATGCTGCGGCCAATGCTGCACGTCAAGGCTATACCGGTTAGGTTTTTGCTGAAATAACATTGACGTGACCCATCTTTCGACCGGGCCGCGTCGCTGACTTACCATATAAATGCAAACCGATATTTGCATCTTTTGAATACGTATCATCGCCAATCAGGTTGGTCATCACCACATTGCTATGGCGTTGCCCGTCACCCAATGGCCAGCCTGCCACAGCGCGGATATGCTGTTCAAACTGGTCAATCAAACAGCCGTTTTGGGTCCAGTGGCCAGAATTATGCACCCGCGGCGCAATTTCATTGACGATCAGGCCAGATGTGGTCACAAACAGCTCCACCCCCATTACGCCAATATAATCCAGCGCATTCAAAATGCGACCCGCCAGAATAACCGCATCGGTTTGCTGGGTCATTGAAAGCTGGGCGGGAACGGAGGTTGTGTGCAAAATGCCGCTTTGATGCAGGTTTTCACCGGGGTCATAACAGGCGACCTCAGCGTTTTGGTTTCGGGCTGCGATAACGGAAATCTCACGTTCAAAAACCACAAAGCCTTCCAGCACCGCAGGCGCGCCGTTTAAGGCGTCAAACGCCGTTTTTGCCTCGGTTATAGTATCAATGCGTATTTGCCCTTTGCCATCATATCCAAACCGTCGAGTTTTTAGAATGCAGGGCGTGTTGATGGTTTTCAACGCTGATTGCAAGTCATTCAACGTGTCTATTTGGGCAAAAGGCGCAACTTTTAAACCAAGGCTTTGCAGGAATTCCTTTTCGACAATCCGGTCTTGGCTTGTGGCCAGTGCTTTGCGGTTCGGATGGATCGGGCGCAGCGTTTCAAGATGGTCCAGCGCTGCTGTTGGGATATTTTCGAACTCATAGGTAATCACATCAACCGACGCTGCAAACCGGCCAAGCGCCTTCAAATCATCATAGCCAGCCGTGGTGATCATATCTGCCACCTGACCCGCGGGTGGTTTGGCAGCCGGTTCAAAAATATGGGTTTTCAAACCCAGCCTTGATGCGGCAACCGACAGCATCCGCCCCAGTTGACCACCACCCAATATGCCAATGGTGCTGCCGGGGGGTAACATTTCAGCCATGCCGCGGGTCCAGCGCAATGGCTTCGCTCTGGGCTGCACGATATTCTTCTAACCGTGTTGCCAGCCCTTTGTCATAATTGGCCAGAATTGCCGCTGCCAACAACCCAGCATTGGCCGCCCCAGCGGCACCAATGGCCAAAGTGCCAACCGGAATGCCTTTGGGCATCTGCACAATTGACAGCAATGAATCCTGACCCGAAAGCGCCGCAGATTTTATCGGCACCCCCAAAACAGGCAGCCGGGTTTTGGCAGCAACCATACCGGGCAAATGGGCAGCACCGCCCGCGCCAGCAATAATAACCTGCAAACCCGCTGCAACCGCGCCGGATGCATATGCAAACATCCGGTCAGGGGTGCGATGGGCGCTGACAATGCGGGTTTCAAAGGCAACGCCAAGCATTTCCAGCACATTTGCGGCCTCGATCATGGTTGGCCAGTCAGACTGACTGCCCATAATAATCCCGACCTGTGGGTTTTCCATTCCGCGCTCCTTGCAAAAAAGGCAACATACCGTCACCTAAGCAAACTTCAAGCAATAATATCTGGGGTTAGCGCGCTCGACATTCGGGCGATTTTGTCTTTCAGCGCCAGTTTGCGTCGTTTGAGCCGCTGTAACGTCAACATGTCGACCCGACCCGCATCCTGAAGCGCTTGGATAGCCTCATCCAGATCACGGTGATCTTGCCGAAAAATCTGCAATTCATAGCGCAATAATTCAGTGCGGCTCATGGTTGGGGGCGTTTTCATGCGATAATCCTGTGATTCATGCCAGTCTATCGTGGTTCGTGGGCAGCACCTACTTGTTTTAAGTCAAAAAAACCGCATATTTAGCACATTGCTGCTGAAAATCGGGGCAATTTATTCAAGTCGCTTCGCTAAGGACTTTCAAAATGACAAAATCCAGCTTTTCTGCACACCCCTATCTATTGGGGTTTGAACAGCTTGATCGATTGGTGGAGCGTTCGAGCCGTAATGACGGATACCCCCCCTATAATATCGAACAAAACGGCGCGAATGCTTATCGTATCACATTGGCCGTGGCCGGTTTCGCAGAGCCTGATCTGCACATCACCGTAGAAGACAACCAGCTTTTGGTGCGCGGCCTTCAACCGGATGAGCCTGACGAACGGGTGTTCTTGCATCGCGGCATTGCGGCTCGCCAGTTCCAGCGATCCTTTGTGCTGGCTGACGGAGTGGCGGTGCTTGGCGCATCGATGGAAAATGGGCTTTTGCATATCGATCTGGATCGCGCCACGCCTGAATCGGTGGTGCAAACCATTAAAATCAACCCCGGAAAATAATTCCTGAGGCTGGCCACAGCTTGGCCCAAGCACCGCGCGCTGCCATCAGACCGTATTAACGCCTTCACCGTATATTGCCCCTTGCCTGATACCTTTCGGAGACTTTGCGTCGGGCTTGCTAGATTTCAACACCGGTAGCGGTCCACCAAAAAAAGGGCTTGCCGCCGGCGCACTAGAAAAACCGCGCCGCTTAAAAACCGGAACGTAGGCACCAACCGACGCAAAGTCGCCAACACTATTGCTGTATCCTTCGAAATACAGCACCCCCAAAAGGCAACAGTTTTACCCACATTTGAATAAAATGCGGCGCTTCTGCTTGCCTATTTTCTTCTTTTTCAAAATACTCGCAGGGTGAATTGAGCCTTGCTCAAGAGGGGCGGCAGCCCCTGTTTCAAACCTTAACCCGTACCATTGCAGCGTCATAAATTGCGCCGGTAAACACCCGCGCCTTGACCCGTTTGCTTACTACTTCCAGTTCGTAATCGCCAGTCATGACAAAATCAGAATTCACAGCCTTGGCCCGAACATATCCATATCCGATCGACACGCCGATTGTGTGCCCATATCCAGCCGAGGACAGCCAGCCAACGCGTTCACCATTCCGAAAAATTGTTTCTCGGCCCAATAGAACCACATCGGGATCATTAACCATGAATCCTGCCATTAACTTGTTAATTCCGTTGGATTTCTGTTTTTCCATGGCCGCGCGGCCTTTGAAATCAACGGTGCCGCGCAATTTGACAGCCCAGCCCAGCCCCGCCTCAAACGGCGTGTGGTCAGGGCCGATATCCGCGCCCCAAGCCATATAGCCTTTTTCCAGCCTCAGGGTTTCAATGGCGCGATAACCAGCGTTGATCATGCCATATCGGCCGCCAGCATCCATTAATGCGCTATAAATTTCGCTGGCATTCTCAACCGGAAAATGCAGCTCCCAGCCCAGTTCTCCGACATAAGTGACCCGCAAGACCAGAGCTTTGTGGCCCGCGATCTCGATGGTTTTGCAGGTTCCGAACGAAAAGCCGTCATTGCTCAGGTCATCGCGTGATACCCGAACCATAATGCGCCGCGCCGCCGGTCCCATCAGCGACAGAACAGCATTTTGATTGGTGATGTCTTTTAGAGTGCAATCCATACCCTCAGGAATATTGCGGTTGATCCAGTTAAAATCATGGGTGGCAAATCCAGTTCCGGTAACGATATAGAACCGATCTTCAGAAACACGCGCCACGGTTAGATCGCATTCAATACCGCCCGCATCGTTTAGCAACTGCGTATAGATCAACGCTCCGACAGGTCGATCAATATTATTGGCACAGATCCAGTTCAGCGCTGCCAAAGCATCAGGGCCGTGCATTTCAAATTTGGCAAATGAGCTTTGGTCAAACAACACAGCTGCCTCGCGGCAGGCTTTGTGTTCACGCCCCACCGCATCAAACCAGTTTTGACGGCCAAAACCATAAATATCCTGCGCCTGTTCACCCTCGGTTGCAAACCAGTTTGGCCGCTCCCAGCCCAGTTTTTCGCCAAAAACTGCGCCTTGGGTTTTCAGGGTCTGGTAAAGCGGCGAAAGGCGGTTTTTGCGCACGGATTTATTTTCTTCCAACGGCCAATCCATGGTGTAATGTTTGCCATAAGCCTCAACCGTGCGGCTTCGCACCCAATCCACATCGCGATGGGGTTGGCCAAAACGCCGGATGTCAGCCGCCCATAAATCATAAGGCGGGCCGCCATTCGCCACCCATTCCGCCAGTGCCATGCCAGCGCCGCCCCCTGCGGCAATACCAAAGGCATTAAACCCCGCACCAACAAAAAAATTCGCCAGTTCGGGCGCTTCGCCGATGATAAAATTCCCATCCGGCGTAAAGCTTTCCGGTCCGTTGGTCAGGGTTTTGATGCCTGCAGTTTCCAATGCGGGAACCCGCCCCAATGCCAGTTCCATCAAGGGTTCAAAATGGTCAAAATTGCTGTCGAGCAATGTGTAATAGAAGCCTTCGGGAATACCATCCACCGTCCAAGGGATCGGGTTGTTTTCATACCCCCCCATCACCAGCCCGCCAACTTCTTCTTTGTAATAGGTCAGGCGGTCAGGGTCGCGCAGGGTTGGCAGGTTTTTTGTGACGCCTTTGATGGGTTCGGTCACCATATACTGGTGCTCCATGCTGACCAGCGGCACCGACACACCAAAACGGGCGGCAAAATCCCGGGTCCATTGCCCGGCGCAGACAATGACTTTTTCACAGGCAATCCGGCCAGCTTCGGTGATGACCGCAACAATTCTGCCTTTGTTGATCTCAAGGTCCAGCACCTTGCAATCTTCAAAAACCTGCGCCCCTGCCATGCGGGCACCTTTGGCAAGGGCTTGGGTAATGTCAGACGGGTTCGCCTGCCCGTCAGTGGGCATAAAGGCTGCGCCGATCACATCATCAACGTTCATCAAGGGCCATAAATCTTGTGCCTCGCTAGGCGTCAATAGCTGCATTTCCAACCCAAAGGAATGCGCGGTGGTGGCTTGGCGTTGCACCTCTATCCAGCGATCCGGGTTGCAGGCCAGCCGCAAACCGCCATTCATTTTCCAGCCCGTGGACAGTCCGGTTTCAGCCTCCAGCGCCTGATAAAGATCAACGGAATAGCCCAGCAACCGCGTGATATTGGCGTTTGAGCGCAACTGCCCCACCAGCCCAGCCGCGTGAAACGTGGTGCCGGAGGTCAGCTTTTTACGTTCCAACAACGTGCATTCCACCCCCATTTTGGCAAGGTGGTAAGCGGTGGAACAGCCAATGATACCCCCGCCGATAATAACCGTTTTTGAAGACGCGGGCAGAGGTTTCATGGGCAACCTTTAGCTTTGTTTGAATGTATCAAAAGCACGCTCAAACCGCGCGATCTGTTCCAGTGTATAGGGCGCGTAATCAATGTCTAGCGTTGATGTCAGCTCCGACAGCATGCTCCACATGACCTCTCGCAGCAGGCTGGCGGTTTTCATGGCGTGATAGCGGCGCAGCAGGCCAGCATTGACGGGTGTTTTAAAATAGGTTTCCAGCAGGAATGTTTCCGTGGCTTCATCAAAACTGTTATTTGAGGCCAGCCCGCCCAGATCAAACAACGGAGAGTTAAACCCGCCATAATCCCAGTCAATCAACCAAAGCCGCTTTCCGTCGTCCAGAATATTAGCAGCCAGCCAGTCATTATGGCAAAAGGCTATGTCAAACGGTTTCGCAGCGGCTTCCAGTGCGGCGTTGATTTCCATATATTCCGGTAATAATCCGGCATAGCCTGTGCCGCGTTCCGTCAGGTTTTTTTCATAATCACGAATGGCGTGAAATACCCAGAAAATCAGGGCAGGGCCACGAAAATGTTGCGGGATGTCGCGGTGACAGCGCTGCATCAACGGGATGATCCGCGCCAGTGTGTTTCGGTCTTGCACATCGGCCTCGGACAGGGTTTTGGACTCGATAAAATCAATCACCGTCATACCGTTTTCAGCGTAATGCACCTTTGGCGACAGCCCTGCCAGATGCGCGGCGCGGCTAGCGGCCAGATCACCGAAGCGCATCAGGTTATGTTCGGGAATATCACTGCCATTGCGCAGTACATATTTTTTATCGCCATCGGTGATGACAAAATTGAGGTTGGTTAACCCGCCGCTTAAGGGGGTGATTTCAATTTTATTTTGCCAAAGGGGCAGGGCACGGATTTTAGAATGCAGTTCGGTCATGCGATCCCCAGCAAATAGCCGCCAGCCAAAGCGGTTGGTTTTTCAAATTCTATCAAACTAGGCATTTTGTCCAGTACCATTTTCTTGGCTCTGGACCTTAACGCCGATTTCATTATGCAGCAAAATCAAACACGAATGTTTTCAGTTGTAAGGCAAAAACCTTTGATATACATCGGTGGAGTTTTCAAGCCAAAACCTGTCGCGAGCGTGGTGGAATAGGTAGACAGGCCAGACTTAAAATCCTTTGTTTTGTGCGGTTAAACGCATACAAAACAAGGCGTTAAGGAGTAAGATCAGTTTTCAGGCCCGAAATAGGCCCGAAACTGAAAATTGAAGACAACGCCAGTTGCGGGCGTGATGGAATGGTAGACATAAGAGACTTAAAATCTCTGGGCCCTAGGCCGTGTGGGTTCGAGTCCCACCGCCCGCACCATTGCTACTTTCCCTATCCAAACTACCCCCTAAAGCCTTGAATGGTAAGGCTATTTTGGTGGTTCTAGCCCCCTCATTCCGGTGGTATGCAATGCGGTCGGAGAAGGCTAGTTTTGTTCGTCGTCAGAGTATTTGGCACAGATTAGGCTTTAGAATAAGAGAGTATCTGCCTCATCAGTTGGGTTATCTTAAGCGGCGGCTTTG
>QIGK01000113.1 GCA_003228875.1 Rhodobacterales bacterium | reverse complement strand
TGGAGCGATCCAGATTGACGCCTTGGCGCGCATAGATTTGGGCTTGGCGGTAAAGCGGCAAATGGTCGGCGTATTTGCTGACAATCACACTTAAGCGCATCGAGATTAATAACCTCATGCCCCGCTGCAATGGCTTGGCGCACCACTGCCGAGCCAATAAACCCCATGCCGCCGGTTATCAGGATTTTCATGAAGGCTCACCGTATACAAAAGGCGATTTAACGTCGCGAAACAAAGGCGCGGCCGCGTCTTTGTCCGAAAGAACCGCCTTGGCATCCAACTGCCAGTCTATGGCGATATCCGGGTCATCAAACCGGACGCTGCCATCGCATTCCGGCGCGTAATAAGCGGAACATTTATATAAAACCTCGGTATCGGGTTCGCGGGTGACAAAGCCGTGCAAAAACCCCTTGGGAATAAACAGTTGTTTGCCGTTTTTGGCCGAAAGTTCTTCGGCCATCCACATACCGAAGGTGGGCGAACCGGCGCGAAAATCAACGGCAACATCCAAAATACTGCCCCGCACCACCCGCACCAGTTTGTCTTGGGCAAAAGGCGGCGCCTGAAAATGCAAACCGCGAATGGTGCCGGTGCTGTGGGATAGCGAATGGTTGTCCTGCACAAAATCAACTGCGCCGATCTGGTTGGTAAATCGCTGATGGTTCCATGTCTCGCTGAAATACCCCCGTTCATCGCCAAATCGGGGCGGAGAAAGGGTTTTTACGTCATCAAGGGGCGCAAATGCCATCAAAGGTTCCTTTTTTGATACCTATACCAGCAAAGGCATAAATATTTTTACTAAAATTTGTTTTTAAATGCTTAACGGTAAATTGGTTATTAATTGACTAACAAAACCACAGCGAAACCTGTTAATAATAAGGTAGCGGCCAAGGTAAAGCTTTGTTACGCTTGCATTGGCATCGAGGGGCAAAAAATGAAACAAATTGTTGTTGATCTGGATAATACAATTACCATCCATTCCGACCGGCCCTATTCTGAAATGCAACCCAATGGCCAAGTGGTTGCCATGCTGCGCGAATACCATGCCAAAGGGTTTGGTATTGTTATCAGCACGGCGCGGAATATGCGCACTTATGAGCAAAATATCGGCAAAATTACCGCCAATACGCTGCCGGTGATTATTGAATGGTTGGCCAAACACGATGTGCCCTATGATGAAATTCGGATCGGCAAACCATGGTGTGGCAAGGGCGGGTTTTATGTGGATGATAAATCCATCCGCCCTGATGAATTTGTCAGACTGGACTATGATGAAATTCTGGAATTGATTGATGGTTAAGCAAAATATCCCCACTGATCTGGTGATCTTTTCCGGTGCGTATATCGGTGACGAAATGGCGGCGGAATTTGGGTTAATTCCGCCTTGTTTTCTGCCATTGGGCGGTAAGCGGCTGTTTGAACACCAAATCCAATTATCCAGCGGCAAGACCTATATTTCCTTGCCCGATGATTTTGATATCCCCAAGGTTGATCTTTTACGCCTTCAGGCGTTGGGCGCGGAAATAATTGGCGTTCCCAAAGGCCTAAGCCTAAGAGCCTCAGCGCTTTATGTGCTGTCAAAGCTGGATCTGCCGACAGGGGCCGAAGTCATTTTTGGCGATACGCTGGTTTTTGGGCCTTGCCCTGAATCGCCTGATCTGGTGTCTTTTCAAAACGATCCGGCCCATCATTATTGGTCATACTATTCTGGTGAAAACGCGGCTGCACCTTTTGTTGCAGGGTTCGGAGACGGCATAACCGACCGGCGTATTTTATGCGGCCATTTCCGGTTTAGCGATGTTAATTTGCTGACGCAAACCCTGACTGATACCAAAGATTTTGTGCAGGCGCTGAACCTGTATGAGCAGCAAAAACCGTTCAAAAAATGCATGGTCGAAACATGGTTTGATTTTGGCCATCTGTCGCTCTACCACCAGTCAAAACGCAATTTTGCGGTGGCGCGTTCTTTCAATTCAATTGAATCCGACGGAAAATCCGTGCGCAAATCATCAGCTCAAACCAACAAAATCAGGGCTGAGGCCTATTGGTATGAAAATCTGCCCGCAGAGCTAAAATTGCACGCGCCCCAATATCTGGGCCGTGATGACAAGGATTTCATGTCGGGTTATCGCATGGAATATGTCTATTTGCCTTTGCTGAGCGACTTGTTTGTGTTTGGTAATCTGCCCGGGCATGTTTGGTCTCAAATTTTGGGGCGCTGTTTTGAATTTCTGAAAATCGCCCAAGCTGAAAAACCACCCGTCAATGCGCCGGAAAGCGCGCCAAAATTTGCTCGCGAATTTTTCGATTTTATGTTTGTTAGCAAAACGCGAAACCGACTGAATGAATTTACCACAGCGCGCAAAATTGCCTCTGATAGTGTTTTTACGCTAAATTCGGTAACCCTGCCGCCGCTTAACAACTTGATTGAAGCGCTGTTCCAAAATATTCGGCCAAGTGAGCCAAGCGATATTTCGTTTTTGCACGGCGATTTTTTCTTTGGCAATGCGTTCTTTGATTTCCGTTCCACGCGGGTAACAGTGATTGATCCGCGCGCTATGTTAGGCGATGGCGCGCCGGTGATTTTTGGCGATATTCGCTATGATCTGGCCAAACTGTCCCATTCGGTGTTGGGCTATTATGACCATATCATTAATGGCCGCGCCCAGCTTGAAAAACACTCAGAAACCAACTGGCTGTTTACCCCGACCGATATTCAAATGCCAGCAGGCATGGTTGATTTGGTGTTGGACACAGCCCAAAAATCTTTTGATATTGATCGGGCTGAGTTGCTAAGCATGACAGCGCTGTTGTTCTTTTCAATGTTGCCGTTGCACAGCGATTCACCCGAACGCCAAGAACATCTTTTTGCCAATGCTTTGCGCCTTGCTGCGGATGCGCTGGACCTGTCGTGAACTTTATTTTTCCGATGGGCGGGCTTAGTAGCCGGTTTACCAAAGCCGGTTTTACCGTCCCGAAATTCCGGCTGGATGTGCATGGCCATAGCGTTTTTGAACATTCGGTGATTGGGTTTCACCGGTATTTCGCTGATCATAATTTTATTTTCGCCTTTCGTGACGGCAATAAGGTTGCTGATTTTGTTACCAAAAAATGCCTCGGGATGGGGATTCCAGCCAAGAACTTTAAACTGGTAAGCCTTAAGGCTGTTACTAGCGGGCAGGCGGAAACGGTTCGCATCGCGATTGATGCTGCCAATATTGCCGAGGCAGACCCGATTGTGATTTTCAACATTGATACCTTTCAGTCAGATTTTATTCTGCCGGAATTTCTGGGGGATAATGATGTTGACGGGTATCTGGAAGTTTTCAAAGCCAAGGGCGATCATTGGTCATTTATTGAACCGCAAGGCGCGGATAAAGTGTTGCGGGTTACTGAAAAAATCCGCATTTCCGAATATTGCTCCAGCGGGTTATATCATTTTCGTAAGGCAGGGGATTTCAACGTGGCTTTTGACCAAACGCTGCAAAAATTCGTGGGTGAATTGCAAGGCGGTGAACGCTATGTGGCGCCGCTTTATAATGACCTGATCGCTGATTCTGCTGATATTCGCTATCAGTTGGTATCGCTTGATCAGTTAACATTTTGCGGCACGCCGGATGAATATGCACAGGTGATTAACGCTGTTGCGCCACCGACGTCAAAATTGTTGCAAGCATTAACCGGCTAACATTTTATTGTCGCCGACAACCCTTTGCTGGAAGATTGCTGCAACGGACAATGGAAAAACTGCGGTGAAATTTTGACGTTGCTTAAGAAAGCATAATGGTAACTGAGACGGAGCGATGCGCTATTCTCTGGTGGCCCTGAATTATTCTAGTGCGGTTGCAGAATATTTTTACTGCTATTAAGATGTTGAAGAACCACCCTTTCCTTTCTTGCATCCGTCAATTGAGGGCGGCGTTGATTTCGCGCCGCTCAGCCACGATAAAACCCTGAACTGTGAAGTGTTTATTTGTGACGACCCTTGGCTAACCAATTATCAATGCACCATTGGCGCGGCCTTTTCAGCAACGCGGGAATAACAAACAGAATCTGTGTATCGGGCTGAAGTGGTTTTCAACAAAGCTAGACCATCCGGCCCGAAAATTCCTGTCCGCCAGCGAATTCAAAGTCAAATTCCCTATTCCTGACAGCGTTTGCCAGATTTGAGGCCGTAAGATGCTGCGGTGATGTATTGCCTTCTTTTGGGTCGTTAAGCCCTGATGTTGCACAGGGATACATTTCGTAATCTATGTTTTTGAAATAGTCCATTCATAAAGTTCATTGTGAATGCCATGCCAACCCTTCTCACGGGTGCTTTCAGCGTGATTATAAAGGCTGGTCAACAGATTATCATCCGCAGAACTGCACACCCAGTAGATATCATGCAAATAGCCAATAGAGGTGTCGCTTTTTGGCAGCAGAACTTTGTTTCGGGCTTTGAAATGCCTAGCAGCGCGCGCATAATCAAGCCGCACGTCGGGGCGATGGCGGGCGACAACATCGTAAATAAACTCGCCAGATTTCTCGGCTTGCAGTTTCATTTGGTTGCATTTGTCGATCATATACAACATGCGAAAACTGTTCGAATCCATGTAAGGAATGGTCAATTCGTCTTTGTCGTCTTCTATGAGGATTTGGGCGCTGGGAAAATTTCGGCTAACCCGTCTTCGGTCAAATTGCCCAAATCAGGCAAAATGTGATAGCTTCTTGGAAATACGTTGCGCATATTTGCGCCGATCCAATTGCGGGGCATGGTGATGGTAAATCTGTTGCCAAAAATACGGGTTAGCTGCAAAAGCCCCTGACCGCCGCCAAACCCTTTGGTGCTACGTTTCTGCCAAACACAAATAAATAGGCTCTAGACCATCATCTTATAGATGATGGTCTAGAGCCTAAACAGTATTATTTTTGAGATCCTAAAAAATCCGAAGCCTTGACAAGGGCAATCTGATTACTTGAGCGCTAGGCCAGAAGCAAGAAGTTTGCGCTTTGTGATCTGACATAGCCCAGTGGCGTGAGTTGTTTGAGACCAGTATCTTTACAACAAACTGATGTTTTGGCTTTGACGGGCAAGAGCGATGGCATTTGTACGTAATTTTTGAAATCCGGCGTTGCCATATCCAACGCCACAGCGTCAAAATCAGCCCAGTCGGCATTGCCGATTTTTACGTGTTTTTCCACCATTTTTGCACCAGCCGCTATAGCAAGTGCTGATGCAAACCAGCCGGGAAAATGGCTGGAATAATCCGGCCCGATATGTGGGTTTTGGCTGGCTAAACGGTTGCATTCGGGGCAGAAAAATCAGTCGAAGTCACATAAAGCTGGGCGCAAGGGCCTTGTTCAGACAATGCGGGAATAACCCAGTCAGCGTGGAAAACTGAAATATCTGCTAGGTAAATTCTTTCGGCATCATTCAAGCCAATCATAACCGCATTTTCAAAAACTTCGGATGGCACAAGATCAGCCGAAGGGCCTTTGCCAAGAATGAAAATCGTATCCGAACTGTAAGCGGATGCAATTTTTTCGAGCGGGGCAAACAGATTTTCCTGCATTCACTTTTCCTTCGGCAACTTCCCAACCAAGATAAGCCATTGGTTTACTGGCAAACAAGCTGCAATTATAGGCGGCTTCAATTCTTAGATCCCAAATATGGTTATCCTGTGGTCCCAACAAAAAATATCGCAATTGTTGAATTTACATGGTGACCCCGGGAAGACTCGAACTCCCAGCCTGCTGATTAGAAGTCAGCCGCTCTATCCTGTTGAGCTACGGGGCCACGTTGAAAGCTTCTTACGGGGAAAAATCCGGCTTGTCAGGGGCAAATTTTTGAAATGGCATATTGAGTCATTTTGAGGCGTTTTCCGCGCTGGATTTCGCGCAATTCCATCTGGTAACCCAATAATTAACATAATTGATGCAGTTTACCCTTGAAGAATTGTTAAAAAAGCCAAAGTTTAGGGGTAAGCAAGGAAACTGGGCTATCATGTCTTGAATCCGAAAAATAAGGGGTCTGTTATGCCGTCATTCTCAAATACACTTGAAGCCGCAATTCACAATGCGCTTAGCCTCGCGAATGAGCGCCACCATGAATTGGCAACCCTGGAGCATTTATTGCTGGCACTGGTGGATGAGCCGGACGCTGAAAAAGTTATGGTGGCTTGCGGCGTTGATATTGATCAGCTGAAACGCGCATTGATCAAGTTTGTTGATAATGATCTGGATTCGTTGGTATCGGATGTTGAAGGCTCTGAAGCTGCGCCAACCACTGGCTTTCAGCGGGTTATCCAGCGGGCTGCCATACATGTGCAAAGCTCTGGCCGCTCGGAGGTAACCGGTGCAAATGTGCTGGTGGCGATTTTTGCGGAACGTGAAAGCCACGCAGCCTTTTTTCTGCAACAGCAGGATATGACCCGTTATGACGCGGTTAATTTCATCAGCCATGGTGTGGCCAAAGACCCGAAATTCAGTGAATCTGTGCCCTTGATGGGGACAGAGGGTGATGAAGAAATATTTAGTGAAGCAACCAAAGAAAAGGAAGAAACCGCGCTGCAAAAATATTGCGTGGACCTGAACGCCAAGGCCCGCAAGGGGGATGTTGACCCGCTTATTGGCCGCCGCTTAGAAGTGGATCGCTGTATTCAAATCTTGTGTCGCCGCCGCAAAAATAATCCGCTTTTGGTGGGGGATCCGGGCGTTGGCAAAACCGCCATTGCGGAGGGTCTGGCGCGCAAAATTGTTGACGAACAAGTGCCAGCTGTGTTGGCTGAGGCCACGATTTATTCGCTCGATATGGGTGCGTTATTGGCTGGCACACGCTATCGCGGCGATTTTGAGGAACGTCTGAAAGCGGTGATGACCGAAATGGAAGAGCATGAAGACGCCATTCTTTTCATTGACGAAATTCACACCATTATTGGTGCGGGTGCCACATCTGGCGGCGCGATGGATGCCAGCAATCTGCTGAAACCTGCTTTGCAGGGTGGCAAACTGCGCTGCATGGGCTCCACCACGTATAAAGAATTCCGACAGCATTTTGAAAAAGACCGCGCCTTGGCCCGGCGTTTCCAAAAGATCGACGTGAACGAACCCAGCATACCGGATTCGATCAAAATTCTGATGGGGCTAAAACCTTATTTTGAGGAACATCACGACATTCGCTATACCAATGACGCGATCAAAACCGCCGTTGATCTGGCAGCGCGTTATATCAACGACCGTAAACTGCCCGACAAAGCGATCGACGTGATTGATGAGGCAGGCGCGGCGCAAATGCTGGTGGCGGAAAGCAAACGCCGTAAAACTATTGGCACCAAGGATATTGAGGCCGTCGTGGCGCTTATCGCGCGTATTCCGCCGAAAAACGTGTCCAAGGATGACGCGGAGGTCCTGCGGGACTTGGAGAAAAACCTGAAACGCGTAGTGTTTGGCCAAGACAAAGCGATTGAGGCTTTGGCAAGCTCAATCAAGCTGTCGCGCGCCGGTTTACGTGAACCGGAAAAACCGATTGGTAACTACCTGTTTGCCGGGCCAACGGGTGTCGGTAAAACCGAGGTCGCCAAGCAATTGGCTGATACTTTGGGCGTTGAGTTGCTGCGCTTTGATATGTCAGAATACATGGAAAAACATGCGGTGAGCCGCCTGATTGGTGCACCTCCGGGTTATATTGGGTTTGATCAGGGCGGGCTATTGACTGACGGGGTTGACCAGCAACCGCACTGTGTTTTGCTGTTGGACGAGATCGAAAAAGCCCATCCGGATGTGTTCAATATTCTGTTGCAGGTGATGGACCACGGCAAGCTGACCGACCATAACGGCAAAGCGATTGATTTTCGCAATATTGTGCTGATTATGACCAGCAATGCGGGCGCGGCTGAACAAGCCAAAAACGCCATTGGCTTTGGTCAGGACCGGCGCGAGGGCGAAGATATTGCCGCGATTGAACGTATGTTCAGCCCGGAATTCCGTAACCGTCTGGATGCGGTGATCGGTTTTGGTGCTTTGCCAAAAGACGTGATCTTGCGGGTGGTTGAAAAATTCGTGCTGCAACTTGAGGCCCAATTGATGGACCGCAATGTGACCATAGAACTGTCAGAAAAAGCCGCTGAATGGCTGGCCAATAAGGGTTATGATGACCGCATGGGCGCGCGGCCATTGGCGCGGGTTATTCAGGAACACATCAAAAAACCGCTGGCAGAGGAATTACTGTTTGGCACCCTGATGAAAGGCGGCGTGGTTAAGGTTGGCGTTAAAGACGGCGAGATTGATCTGATTTGTGAAAAAATTGCGGCCCCAAAAATCACCACCAAAAAGCCACCGCTTTTGACCGCCGAATAGGTTTGGCAAACCCTGTGATCGAATGATAGCATTTTGCTGGTAGACAGTCCGGCAAAAGTTATGGCCAGTTATCAGGAAAAACGGAAAAGTTCAGCGTTAAACGATATTGGTTTTTGGCAGGTCCTGAAAATTCGCTTAAAAAACTGTGCAAAGCAATTGGCATTGATTTTCAGGAACAGATGTTGAATTGGCCAAAAGGCTCTCATAAAAATGACGGAGTTTGGGCGATGCATTGATATAAATCTGTCTGGAAAAGTAACGGGTTTTCACAAAAGCAGGTATCGGAACCTGATTTTGAAGAGTTGGATCAAATTTTTTGCTAAGGCAATCTTCAGTTATGAAAAATGACGAGAATATCGTATTCAGACAATTTATTTGCCAAAATTAGGCGAAATTGTTCTTTGAATATAATCTTTTCAACAAAGAATATTCGAATTACCGTTCCAATTCGGCTTAAAATTTGTCAAATCACGCCATTTTCGATCAAGTCTTTGGCAATTTTCTTAAACGCCATAGCTTGTCCGCTTTCTGGGGCAGAAACAACAATCGGAACGCCACTATCGCCTCCCAATCGGATGTTGATATGTAGGGGAACCTCACCCAAAAACGGAAAATCAAACTGTTTGGCTTCGGCCCGCATACCGCCATGGCCAAAAATATGTTCTTCATGACCACATTCCGAGCAAATATGCGTCGACATGTTTTCGATCATGCCCAAAACTTTGGTTCCAGTTTTGCGGAACATGTCCAACGCCTTACGGGCATCCAGAAGCGCAACGTCTTGCGGCGTTGATACGATGATCGCACCGTCAATTTTGGCTTTTTGCGTCAAAGTCAGTTGCACATCACCGGTTCCGGGCGGTAGATCAACCAGCAAAACATCAAGCTCGCCCCATTGGACCTGCATCAAAAGCTGGGTCAGAGCGCCAATCAGCATCGGCCCGCGCCAGATTACGGCCTCACCTTCTTTGACCATCAACCCGATAGACATCATGGTAACCCCGTGGTTTTCCAGTGGCAAAATTATCTTGCCATCGGGCGAGGCGGGTTTGCCGGAAATGCCCATCATGCGCGGTTGTGACGGGCCGTAGACATCAGCATCCAGCAGACCAACCCGTTTACCCTCGGCCGCCAAAGCGACCGCCAAGTTGCTGGAAACAGTGGATTTTCCGACGCCACCTTTGCCCGATGCAATCGCGATGATCTTTTTGACACCAGCAATTTTTTGCGGCCCTTTGGCAGGCGGACGTTTTGCGCCGCTTTGCTTCAGGTCTGGTGGTGGTGCCTGATTGGAATGGGCGGTGATCAGGGCGGAGATATTGCCAACTTCCGGCAGCTTTTCCAAAGCTTCAACCGCAGTTTTACGCACAGATTCCATTGCCAAGCCTTGCTGGGCCTCAACTTCCATTACGAAGCGAACATCATTGCCCTCAACCGTCAAAGCCCGGACTATTTCTGCCGAGATAATATCTTTTTTGCTAAATGGGTCTTGGATTTGTCGGAGAATATCCAAAACTGTGTCTTTAGAAAGTGTCATTTTTGGCCTTTCACAGCAAACTTGGCCCTTAACATGCTGATTTTTGGCTGGAAGAGCAAGAGCCTGACTAAAATACTTGGGCAAATTTTGAATTTTTCTGGAATGGGTGTAATTTCCTTTTGTTTATATGTTTGTAGAAACACGGCTGGTTCCGGTAAAAACCGGCTCAGGCAAAGAAAATCTGTTGACCTGCGTGGTTTTTGCTGCGTCCACGGCACAAAAATTTTTTTGGAAAGAAAAATGGTGGCGAGCTCTCAAACCGGATTGATAGAATCACGGGTAAAAGTGCTGACATGGAATCTTTGGTGGCGCTTTGGCCCGTGGGAGGCGCGAAGTGCGGCGATTATCGCAACCTTAAAAGACATCGACGCCGATATTATTTGCCTTCAGGAAGTTTGGGATGATGGCAGTAGAAATTTTGCCAAAGAATTGGCGAAGGCGCTGGGGTTTCATTTTGTCTATGCGCCGGGGGCAAAGCCAAACGGGATATTTATGGGCAACGCGATCCTGTCTCGCTGGCCGATATTGCGCAGCGAGATTGCGGACCTGTATGAGCCGAAAGGTGCAGAAGAATCCCGTGTGGTGATTTTTGCTGAGGTTGACGGGCCGCGCGGTAAAATTCCGGTGTTTTGCACCCATTTGCACTGGCAGATGCACCACAGCCATATTCGCCAGAAACAGGTAGCGGATTTAACCAGGTTTGTTGACCGGATGCGGCCATGGAAATTCTCGCCGGTTTTATGCGGGGATTTTACGCTGACCCGCAATCCGAAGAAATTCGCATGTTAACTGGGCTAACCACCTGCCCAACTAAAAATCTGGTGTTTCATGATGCTTGGGCGTTTTTGCATCCCGCCAAAAACGGGAATACTTGGGATAATAACAACCCTTATGTGGTTGAGGAATTTGAGCCGGATCGCCGGTTGGATTACGTTTTCACGGGCTTGCCGCGTGCGCGGGGGGCAGGGCATATTACCTCTTGTGAGGTTGTTGCAACTGCGCCTATCGACGGGGTTCAGCCAAGCGACCATTATGGGGTTTTGGTTGGGCTTCGGTATTAAAAATCTCAAGCCTCCGGCGGGGATATTTTTGCGAATTAGAAGCTGGAGAGCATTTTTGATTCGGTAATTTCGATCAGGGATGGGGTTTTGGTTTCAAGGGCGTTTTGCAGGGCGCTGTTCAGGTCATGCAGGGTTGAGGCGTTGCAGGATGACATGCCGTAAGATTTGGCGAGGCTAACAAAATCGGGGGTGTGCAGGTCTACGCCAACCGGCGTTACATCGCGGGCCTGCATGGCAGATTTGATTTCTCCGTAACCGTCATTATTCCAGCAGATCACAATAAAGGGGCCGCCGATTTCCATGGCGGTGCCAAGTTCGCCAAGCGAAAATTGCAAGCCGCCATCCCCCGCAAGGCAGATCACCGGATTGTCCGGCATCGCAACTTTTGCACCGATGGCGGCGGGCAGGCCATAGCCGAGCGCGCCAAACCCACAAGCAGAATTAAACCAGCGGCTGGTTGATTTCACAGGGAAATACATGTTGCCCGCATAAGGCAGCTGGGTGGAATCGCCGATGATATAAGCGTTGGGCACCGTTTCTTGAATGCTTTCCAAAATGCTGATCAGCTTTTGGTATTTTTCCGGTTGCTCAGCTAGTGCGGCTTTGCGGGCGACCGCTGCACGGCTGGCGCCATTATTTTGGCGGGCTGGCAGGTCATTCAGCAAATCCTGCATGGCCGCAGCCGCATCGCCAACCAGCGCTACATCGCAGGGGGTGTTGCGGGCCAATTGCAGCGGGTCAATATCACACCGGATAAGGGGGGCTTTGGTGGTGAAGGGTTCGCGCTCAAACACGTTATAATCGGTGCGGCCCATTTCGGTGCCAAAAGCCAAGACCAGATCGGCCTCATTGGCGAGGTTTCGGATGGCGTTGAGCGAGGGGCTGGCGGAAATTTCCAGCGGGTGGCCAGCGGGGATGATGCCGCGCGCGTTGATGGTCATCACGGTTGGCGCGTTCAGCCGCTCGGCCAATTCCTGCGCCAATTCAGGGTTTTTACGACAGCCGCCGCCAAGGAAAATCACCGGATTTTTGGCGTTGCGGCACAGCTCAATCGCCTGTTGCATGGCACTGCTTGCAGGGCGGGGCGGCAGGATTTTGATGTTTCGATGGGTGGGTAGATGATCAGCAGGGGCAGCAAAAAGATCAACCGGAATTTCGATATGGACAGGGCGCGGGCGGCTGCCCTCAAACACCGCAAAGGCCCGCGCGACAGCTTTGGGCAGGTCCGCGGCTGTATTGACGCGAAAACTAAAGGCCGAAACTTGTGCAGCCATTTGGCTTTGGTTGGGGCTTTCGTGCAATTCGCCTTCGCCGTGGCCAAGTTTGCCGATATGATTGACCGCAGAAATCACCAGCATCGGCACCGAATCAGCATAGGCTTGCCCCATGGCCGTCAATGCATTGGTAAGCCCGGGGCCGGTGATCAGCAGCGCCACACCCGGCTTTCCACAGGCGCGGGCATAGCCGTCAGCCATAAATCCGGCACCCTGTT
>QIGK01000027.1 GCA_003228875.1 Rhodobacterales bacterium | reverse complement strand
TAAGCGGGATATTCAGGCTTTCGGCCAGATCACGGGTTCGGCTGGAGGTCGGAACCCCGACAATTTTTAAGCCTTCATTATTGACCAGCCCGCCCAACAATTGCACAAACCACGCCGCAGTGCTGCCAGTGCCAAGGCCAACCCGCATATCGGGTTTAACAAAAGCAAGCGCGGCTTTTGCCGCCGCATATTTCGCGCGGTCAGCGCTGGCAAGTTCATCATTCATAGGTCACCTATTTTTTGGCCAAGAATCCTTTACGCGCCGTATATAACATTTTGATGCGGTCTTTCGAGGGGGCTAATGGAGATTTTTCGCAATGATGCTTGTGATTGTCGGATTTTGGCATCAAAGCCAGTCAATAACCGCTAGTTTGCGCCAGATCGGGGGAATCATGTTTTTAAGCATTTTTGACATTTTCAAAATCGGCGTTGGCCCTTCGTCTTCGCACACAGTTGGGCCAATGGTGGCAGCAGGTCGATTTCTGGATGACCTGCGTGCAGGGCGCGGAATTATTCCCGGTGCGGGAAAACTGGCCTCATTGGGGTGTTCGCTGCACGGGTCTTTGGCGTTTACAGGCAAAGGCCATGCAACCGACCGCGCCGTCACGCTGGGCTTTGCCGGATTTCAGCCTGAAACTTTTGACGCTAAAAAAGCCACTGAGGCAGAAACCCTGATAAAGGCAAACGGGACCATTTCTGCCATAGATCTGGGCATCTTAAAATATCGGCAATCCGATGATCTTGTATTTGACTATGACCACGTTTTGCCCGGCCATGCCAATGGCATGGTGCTTTCGGCCTATGACGAGGCTGGAAATCTTCATACCCAAGAAACATATTATTCGACCGGTGGCGGCTTTGTGTTGACCGCGCGCGAAATGGCCGGCGATGCGATGCTGGCACAAAAACCAAGCGCGCCCTATCCGTTTAAGTCAGCTGCCGAGATGTTGGAAATGTGCCATGCCAGCGGCAAAAGCATAAGCCAGATTAAACGCGACAACGAAACTCACACCATGACTTCTGAACACCTAAGCAGCGGTCTTGCCAAAGTCTGGTCGATCATGAACGCCTGCATTGACCGTGGTCTGGCAACTGACGGCATTCTTGACGGCGGTCTTTTTGTGCGCCGCCGCGCCAAAAAAATCCATGAATCGCTGTTGAGCGAACGCGGATTAAACCTGTCTGCGCCCCACACCATCAATGACTGGATTTCGGTTTACGCCATCGCGGTGAATGAGGAAAACGCCGCTGGCGGGCAAGTGGTTACCGCGCCAACAAACGGCGCGGCGGGGGTGCTGCCGGCAACTTTACGCTATTACCTTGACCATGTGCCGGGGGCCTCAAAAGACAAGATCGAAGATTTCCTTTTGACCGCAGCGGCCATTGGCGGTCTGATAAAGGTTAACGCCTCAATTTCAGGTGCCGAAGTTGGCTGTCAGGGTGAGGTCGGTTCGGCCTCAGCCATGGCCGCGGCTGGCCTGTGCGCAGTGCTTGGCGGCACGCCGGAGCAGATCGAAAATGCTGCTGAAATTGCGCTTGAACATCACCTTGGTTTGACATGTGATCCAATCAAAGGGCTGGTGCAGGCCCCTTGTATTGAGCGTAACGGCGTTGGGGCAATAAAGGCAGTTTCGGCTGCGTCTTTGGCGCTTCGCGGTGATGGTGCGCATCTGGTTTCACTTGACGCATGTGTGGAAACCATGCGCCAAACCGGCCGAGATATGGACCGCAAATATAAAGAAACCTCATTGGGCGGGTTGGCTGTTAACGTGCCTGCCTGTTGATAACCCATTATCAAAATGCTCTTATTTCAATAAAATCTTAACCTAGCGCCCAATAAATATCATTTTTACGACATTTTCTGTCAGGCATTTTATCGATGTCACAGCCAAATCATACGCAAATCCTCGCCATAAGCGCGATGATCCAGTAAAAACAGGGCTTTGATACATATCTGCCCCTTTCAAAATGGCCCGCTACCCCGTATATCAAAGCCTAGTGAAATTTTAGCGGCGACAATCTTTACGCCCTGCTCAGCAAAGGCATGCAAATATGGCTGGTTTTTTAAGCAGTATTTTTTCTCCGGATATGGCCATTGATTTGGGCACGGCGAACACGCTGGTCTATGTTAAGGGTAAAGGAATTATTCTTAACGAACCCTCGGTGGTGGCCTATCATATCCGCGAAGGCAAAAAGCAGGTATTGGCGGTTGGCGAAGACGCCAAGCTGATGCTGGGCCGCACCCCTGGAAGCATCGAAGCAATCCGACCAATGCGCGACGGTGTGATCGCTGATTTTGACGTCGCCGAAGAGATGATAAAATATTTTATCAAAAAGATTCACAAGCGCAGTTGGTTCACAAAACCCAGAATTATTGTCTGTGTGCCCCATGGCGCAACACCGGTCGAAAAACGCGCAATTCAAAGCTCCGTCATGCAGGCCGGTGCAGGCAAAGTTGGCCTGATTGCCGAACCGATTGCAGCGGCCATTGGTGCCGGAATGCCAATCACCGACCCGACCGGTTCAATGGTTGTTGATATTGGCGGCGGCACTACCGAAGTTGCGGTTTTGTCGCTTGGCGATATTGTTTATGCGCGCTCGGTTCGCGTTGGCGGGGATCGCATGGATGAAGCCATCATTTCTTATCTGCGTCGCCAGCATAATATTCTGGTTGGCGAAGCCACCGCTGAGCGGATCAAAACTTCCATCGGGTCAGCCCGAATGCCTGACGATGGCCGGGGTGCCAGCATGGAAATTCGCGGGCGCGACCTGTTGAACGGTGTCCCCAAGGAGGCCGAAATAACCCAAGCCCAAATCGCCGAAGCCTTGGCCGAACCGGTGCAACAGATTTGCGATGCAGTCATGGAAGCTTTGGAAAGCACCCCGCCTGATCTGGCCGCCGATATTGTTGATCGCGGCGTTATGCTAACCGGCGGCGGTGCTTTGCTGGGTGATCTTGATTTGGCTTTGCGTGAACAAACCGGGCTGGCAATTTCGGTCGCTGACGAGGCGCTCAATTGCGTGGCGCTGGGGACAGGAAAAGCATTGGAATACGAAAACCAGCTTCAGCATATTCTGGATTACGGCAGCTAAACGGAGTGGAAAATGGCCGCACAACAACAGGTTAACGCCTCTTGGCGCGCTTTGCGGCGGCTGGTTCTAGGGCTGATACTGGTGTTGTTTCTAGCGCTTTTTGTGCTGTGGCGCATTGACAATCCGCGGGTTGAGCGGTTTCGAATGGCCATCGTTGACCGTTTTGTGCCCAACATGGAATGGGTGCTGGCACCGGTCACAAAATTTAGCCGCATCATCTCGGATTACCAATCCTATACCTTGATCTATGAGCGGAACCAAGAGCTTCGCCAAGAATTACAGCGCATGAAAGGCTGGCAAGAAGCGGCCTTGCAACTTGAGCAAACCAACGCGCAGCTGCGCGCCCTAAACAATGTGCGCCTAAGCCCCGGCCTGCGATTTGTAACCGGCGAGGTTATCACTGATAGCGGCAGCCCCTTTAGCCAGTCAGGGCTTTTGAATGTCGGGCGCTTAGACGGTATTTTGGACGGGCAAGCCACGGTTGACGGGCTGGGCTTGGTGGGCCGAATTTCGGGTGTCGCGGAACAAACCTCTCGCATTATATTTTTGACAGATGCGTCCAGTCAGGTGCCGGTCATCATCCGGCCAATCGGCAGCCGCGCGATTGTGCAGGGTGAAAACAACATTGCACCGCGCCTATTATTTATTGAATCGGTTGAGGATGTTTTGCCCGGTATGCGGGTTGTGACCTCCGGCGATGGCGGGGTTTTTCCGGCTGATCTGTTGATTGGCCAAGTGGTCTTTGACAGCAGTGGAAAGCTACGAATTGCCTTGGCGGCAGATTTCGAAGCCCTTGAATTTGTGCGGATATTACGAACCTCGCCGCTTGATCAAATTGACGGTGTTGGCGGATTGGTCGGGGTTGAGCGCACTGAAATACCAACCGAAGGGCCGCTTGAATGACCACCGGGATGCGCCTTTGGGTCTATCGCGGGCTTTTTCTTGGCACTGCACTTCTAAGCATTGCTTTTCCAATTTTGCCGCTTGATTTTTCGCCAAGCCGGATGGCAATGCCTGACTTGTTTCTGGCCCTGACCATTGCATGGATCGTGCGTGTCCCCGATACGGCTCCTTTGGTTTTAGTGGCAGTATTGGCGCTGTTGGCGGACGCTGTTTTAATGCGGCCTTTTGGCCTTTGGGCATTGTTTGTGGTTATTCTCAGCGAATTAGCCCGCATGAATGATCGCTTGTTGCGCGATGGCGGCTTTTTGATCGAGCTGGCGTTTTTTCTGGTGTCACTGGCCATTCTGCTTGTCCTGCAAAACCTGTTCTTGTTTATCACATTTGCCGGCACCTATCCGCTTAATGAACTTGTCAAGATTGTGATTAGCAGCCTTATTTGTTATCCTTTAATTGCGTTGTTTTTACATTATATCTTACGTGTTCGCGGGCCGGAATCAAAAAACCTGCCGGATCGATTAGGGAAAGTCGGATGATTATTCCATCCAAATCAGCCAAGGAAAAAAACCGCCGCATTACGCGACGCGGCTTGATGCTGGGCGGCATTCAACTGGCTGTGGTTGGGGTTTTAGGGGTGCGGATGCGGCAATTGCAAGTCACCCAAAGCGACAGTTATCGGTTATTAGCCGAAGAAAACCGCATCAATGTTCAACTTATCCCGCCTGACAGGGGTTTGATTTTTGACCGGCTCGGCAAACCAATAGCTGAAAACAAGCCAAATTACCAGATTGCACTGATAAGAGAGCAGGCGCAAGACCCCGAAAATGTGCTAGCAGAGCTGGCAAAAATCATTGATTTCCCCGAAGAAAAGCAAGCTGAGGTGCTGAAAAGAATGTTTCGCCTTAGTGCTTTTGTAAAAGTTCCGGTGGTTGAAAATCTTGACTGGGCCGATTTTGCCCGCGTTTCTGCAAATGCTCCGGCTTTGCCCGGCATTATTCCCGAAGTCGGGCTAAATCGCCATTATCCGCAACCCGAAAATTTCACCCATGTTGTCGGCTATGTTGGCCCGGTCAGCGAACGGGACCTGTCCGGCCTTGAAAACCCGATCCCTATTTTACAGTTCCCCGGGTTCCAGTTTGGCAAAACCGGGCTTGAGATCAGAATTGAGGACACGCTTCGCGGCACCGCTGGCACCAGTCGGGTCGAAGTCAATTCCGCTGGCAGGGTCATTCGGGAACTTTCGCGAAGCGAAGCCACAAACGGCGCTGATATTCAGCTTTCAATAGACAGCGATTTGCAGAATTACGCCAATTATCGAATGGGAAACCAAAGCGCCGCTGCGGTGGTTATTAATGTTAATTCTGGCAATATCAGGGCTTTGGCCTCATCGCCCAGTTTTGACCCGAATAAATTTATTTTCGGGATTTCTTCAATCGACTGGAACGCGCTGCTAAACGACGAATACCGGCCTTTGGCTGACAAAACGATCTCGGGCGCATATCCACCCGGATCGACGTTCAAAATGGTGGTTGCGCTTGCGGCTTTGGAAGAAGGCCTGATCGATTCAGAAGAAGAAGTATTTTGCCCCGGTTATTATGATGTTGGCAACAGACGGTTCCATTGCTGGAAGCGTGGCGGGCACGGCAGGATGAATCTATCTAACAGTCTAAAACAATCTTGCGACGTATTTTATTATGAAATTTCCCAGCGCATCGGCATTGAAAAAATCTCTGCTATGGCCCGCAGGTTCGGGTTAGGTGCCAGACCTGATCTACCCCTGCCCGCGATAACCGCCGGATTGATGCCAACCAAACAATGGAAACAAACCAATGTAAACGAACCTTGGCGCTTAGGCGACACGATCAATTCGGCAATTGGTCAGGGATTTGTGTCTTCGTCGCCTATTCAACTGGCAATCATGACTGCCCGCCTTGCATCGGGCCGCGCCATCGTTCCGCGTTTGATCCAGCGCATAAATGGCGTGCCTACCCCACTGGAAAAAGCAGAATCGCTAGGAATACCTGACGCTGATTTTGACCTTGTCAGGGAAGGCATGTTTCGCGTTAGCAACGAAACCCGCGGAACCGCCTATGCGACCCGCATCGCAGAAGAAACAATGGCAATGGCCGGTAAAACCGGCACCAGCCAAGTGCGCCAGATCTCCGTCGAAGAACGTGCAGCGGGCGTTATCAAAAACGAAGACCTGCCTTGGGATCATCGGGACCACGCGCTTTTTGTTGGCTATGCGCCTTATGACAACCCGCGTTTTGCTATATCGGTGGTGGTAGAGCATGGCGGCAGTGGGTCTGCGGCAGCCGCCCCCATTGCGCGTGATATTATGTTGCGGGCCTTATACGAAACCCAACCGCCGATATCTGCCTTTCCACGCGAAATCCGCGACGATATGCTTGAACAGCGTCAGAATGAACCTCCGCCAAATGTTGCCGCCCCCATCGCCCGGAGCGACCGCGCATGAGTTTCATGGACCCAAACGCCTCCTTGCCGCCAACGGGCCTAAAAAAAATCCTGTATGTCAATTGGCCCCTTGTGATGCTGATAATTGCTGTGTCGGGCTTTGGGTTTTTGATGCTTTATTCCGTTGCTGGCGGGTCATTCTATCCGTGGGCAAGACCACAGATGGAGCGGTTTTTAATTGGCATCATCATCATGTTCATTGTTGCTTTTACGCCAATCAGCTTTTGGCGCTCTGTTACGGCGCTGGCCTATGGTTTTGCCTTGATATTGCTGGTTTATGTGTTGATCGCGGGCGATGTCAGCAAAGGTGCCCAACGCTGGATCGATCTTGGTTTTATTAATCTGCAACCTTCCGAGGTCATGAAAATTGCAGTGGTTATGGTTCTGGCGCTTTATTATGACTGGTTGGAACCTGAAAAAGTCTCGCGGCCGATTTGGGTAATTATCCCGCTTGTGTTGATTTTGGTGCCAACCGGTTTAGTGTTTTTCCAACCGGATCTGGGCACCGCCATTCTAATTGTGCTAAGCGGCGGTGTTGTCATGTTTTTAGCCGGCGTAAGCTTTTGGTATTTTTCAGCAGCTATATCGGTTGTTGCGGGCACAGTGCTGGCGGTTTTGCAATCCCGAGGCACGGAATGGCAGCTGCTCAACAACTATCAATATCGCCGCATTGACACATTTCTTGACCCGACTTTGGACCCGCTGGGCGCGAGTTATCACATCACCCAAGCCTCTATTGCGCTGGGGTCTGGCGGTATTTCGGGGCGTGGATTTATGCAAGGCACTCAAAGCAGGCTGGGGTTTTTACCAGAAAAACAAACCGATTTTATTTTTACAACTTTGGCAGAGGAATTTGGCTATGTTGGCACCACCCTTTTGTTGGTGATGTATGTGCTGATACTGGTTTTCTGTATTTTATCCGCAATCAATAATCGCAACCGATATGCGGCATTGCTAATCGGTGGCATCGCCGCCACATTCTTTTTCTTTTTTGCCGTCAATATGGCAATGGTCATGGGGTTGGTGCCTGTGGTTGGTGTGCCGTTACCACTGGTATCTTATGGTGGCTCAGCCATGTTAGTATTGCTGGGCGCGTTTGGCTTGGTCCAATCGGCCCATATCCACCGCCCCAGAGGTAATTTATGATCACTGTGCTTTATTCCGGTAAGGGGGTTGACTGGGAAATTTACCGAAAATATATCACCAAGGCCTTGTCTGCCAAGGGCATCAAAGCCAAAATTCTGCAACAAAGCCCCCCCGATCAAGTTGATTATATCGTCTTTGACCCAAGTGGCCCGGTTCTGGATTTTTCAATTTTTGTCAATTTGAAAGCAGTGCTTAGCCTGTGGGCGGGGGTTGAAAAAATTGTTGGTGACAGGACCTTGACTGTGCCGCTTTGTCGGATGGTTGATACCAGCTTGCGCGAAAGCATGCGCGAATGGGTCACCGGCCATGTGTTGCGTTACCATTTGGGAATGGATCAACAAATACAGCAACAAGACGGTGTCTGGCGCAAAAATGTGCCCCCGCTTGCGCGGCAAAGAACCGTGGGAATTCTGGGCATTGGCGAACTGGGCAGCGCCTGCGCCAAAAGCCTTTCCCAGCTTGGCTTTAATGTAGCCGGTTGGAGCAAAAGTCAAAAAACCATTGACGGCATGACCTGTTTTTCGGGTGATCAAGGTCTTGATGAAATTTTACCCATTGCTGAAATTCTGGTTTTACTGCTGCCGCAAACTACTGAGACCCATCATATCATCAACGCAAAAACACTGGCCAAGCTGCCTCAGGGCGCGTTTCTTCTTAACCCCGGGCGCGGTCCGCTGATTGATGACAGTGCGTTGTTGAATGCTTTAAACTCCGGCCAAATCAGCCATACCACGCTTGATGTGTTTGATGTTGAACCCCTGCCTGCCGATCATCCATTTTGGCCGCATCCAAACGTCACGGTTACGGCACATATTGCATCGGAAACCCAAGCCAGCACCGCAGCAAACGTTATTGCCACTAACATAGAACGCGGTGAAAACAACCGGCCATTCCTGTATCTGGTGGATCGCACCGCCCGTTATTAACGCAGCTTTGGCGGTTTCTCGGGGTCCATACCCGGTGCAATTGTTTCGTGAAATTTGGGCAATATCAATTCAGGAATTTCAAATGAAAGCCCGACTTTGGCAAACCGTGGCAAGCTAACATCCTGCGCCAATAAAAATGTAACATCAAGGCGCCCCGCCTCAATTCCGCTGAATAGCAATGCTTCTGACATGGCTTCTGCCACGCCATTTTGCGCGTCTGGCGTGACATCAACCAATGCCAACATGTGGCTTTTGTTACCGGTTTCATATTCAACAGCCACCAGATACGCCGCCGCAACAACCCCCGACATATTTGCGAGCTTAGCGTCTAGCGCCTTTATTAGGCGTTCTGGCACATTGAAGGGCGCAGAAATCTCGACAGGTTTTTCCTGCATGATATTGTCTTCGCCTTGCAAGCTGTCCGCCAGCCAGCCAACAATTTCCGAGCCAAGAACGGTTTCCGAAGCACAGCCAAGATTGACGCCAAGGCCAATGTCGCTATCAGCCAGCATTGCCGCAATTTTTCGCCCTGACAATGCCAAATAAGGCACCGGTTCACCGGCAAAATCTGCCAACCTTTCTTCGCGATCAAAAATCAGCGCCACGGCGCAATCGGATGTGTCCAGAACCAATGGCCGCGCCATGTCATCGGCGACTTCGTCTTCCAGCACCATAAACATTTCAGATTCCATCAGCCGTTCATAAAATTTGAATCTAGCGTCAGGGTTACGCTGCATTTCGACCACAGCTAAGTCCAGCGCGGTTGTCGAACTGTTACCCATTTGTTAAAATCCTGTTTCCGGTCATATTTGCACCATGCTTTATCTGTATTTTCAATCTGTTAATTTGATTAGCATATGTGTATTTTAACTGGGCAAGGAAAGGCCAGCACAATCCGATGATCGAATTTTCCAATGTCAGTAAGTCCTTTTGGACAGGCACCCAGCGCAAAGTTATCCTTAATCAGGCCAGCTTTACGGTTGAGCTTGGGCAATCCTTGGGCATACTCGCATCAAACGGCACTGGGAAAACCACGTTGGTTAATATGATGGCCGGGTTGGAAAAACCGGATGAAGGGACTGTGACCCGCACATCGCGTATTTCCTTTCCGCTGGGATTTATGGGCGGCGTTGTCCCCGCGCACAGCGCTGCTGAAAACTCCCGCTATATCGCACGACTCTATGGTCTCGACCCCGATTACATCGAAGCATACTGTCGCTATCTCGTTGATATTGAAGAATACTTTGATCGCCCGTTAAGCACGTATTCTTCTGGAATGCGGGCACGGGTTTCTTTTGCACTTTTGTTGGCGCTGGAATTTGACATCTATTTGATCGACGAGGGAATGCCCAGTAGCACCGACGCCAATTTTAACAGGCGCGCTGGCAATGTTCTGCATGAACGCCTAATGAAATCAACGGTTGTTATCGTTTCGCACAGCCCGCATATTCTTGAAAAATACTGCTCCACCGCCGCGGTCTTACGCGATGGCACCCTTTATAAATTCGATTCTCTGGCAGAAGCAAAGCAACTTTACGATTATGACCCAACCTGATTCACCCAACCAGCTTGCAAAAAAGCCCCCAAGCAGGGCAGAGCCGCCAAAACCCGGCACACCGGCCTTTAAACGCATGGCACGGCGCAAAGCTGTTCGCATGGGTCTTAACCCAAGCAGCGGCGAGGAAGCTGTAAAAATGTTGCAAGAACGCGGCTTTGATGTGGTCAGCGATCGCGTGAAAATGCTCGACAGCGCTGGCGTTTCGGGTGGTTCTTCCAGCAATTTGCCAGCACGGCTTGCTGAAACCGGCGTTGTCGCAAGCGGCGGTGGCAACGTTCCGCCACCAAACATGATTCCCGATCAAGATCGAAAAATCGAAATTAGCAATATCCAGAAAGGCATTGCACGCCGCCGTCAGCGGAAATTTATTTTGGTGGCAATGCGCATGGCCTTTTTTGTTGCCTTGCCAACCTTTTTGACAGGTAATTATTTTTACAATTATGCCACTGAAATGTATGAAATAGAAACCCAGATGGTTATCCAAAAAGCCGATGGCGGTGGCGGTGGCGGCGGGCTTGGCGGTTTATTGGCGGGCACCGGTCTGGCAAATTCCGAAGATTCGACCATTGTTCAAGGCTTTTTAACCTCGCGTGAGGCGATGTTGAAACTGGATGAAGAGCTTGGCTTTATCGCGCATTTTCAACAAGAATTCATTGACGAAATTCAACGGCTGCCCGCTGATGCCTCGCTTGAAGACGCATTTAAAAAGTATAAAAAATTCGTACAAATCGGGTTTGATCCGACCGAGGGTGTCATTCGTATGTCAATCATCGCCCTTGATCCACAGACCGGCACTGATTTTTCACGCGCATTGATCCGGCTTGCCGAAGAACGGGTTGATAAACTAGCCGCACCCGTTCGTGCCGACCAGATGCGCGGTGCCATCCAAAGCTATGACGATGCGGAACAAAACGTGCTGAATGCGCAAGAAACAGTGTTGGACCTGCAACAAAGGCGCGGTATCTTAAGCGCAGATGCGGAAATTTCGGCCCAGATGGGTATCATTGGCAGCCTTGAGGTGCAGCTTGAAAGTAGACGCTTAAGCCTTGCAGAAATAAATGCCAATGCCCAACCAAACACCGCGCGGGCAAATGTGATTTCCGCCGAAATTGGTCGCTTGACAGACCGTGTTGCCGAATTGCGCCTAAAACTGACCGGCGGCGGCGATTCCACAATTTCGCTGGCCCGCGTTAGCGGAGAGTTGCGCATCGCGGAAACCGACCTTTCAATGCGTCAAGTGCTGTTGCAACAAGCGCTCACCCAGTTGGAAACAGCCCGCATCGAGGCAAACCGTCAAACCAGATACCTGAGTTTGGGCGTTGCACCAATTGCGCCAGACGTGCCAACCCACCCGCGAAAACTTGAAAATACTGCGATGTCTTTTGCGATTTTTCTGGGGCTTTATATTTTTATCTCATTGACAGTTTCGATCCTGCGCGAACAGCTTAGCGCCTAAAACCGCTAAGCTGGTTAAGCCACCTGCCCCGCCGCCTGCCCCGAGGCCCATGCCCATTGAAAGTTATATCCGCCCAGCCAACCGGTCACGTCCACCACCTCACCGATAAAAAATAATCCAGGCACCGATTTTGATTCCATTGTTTTGGCGTTGATTTCTGCTGTATCCACGCCACCACGGGTAACTTCGGCAGTTCGGTAACCCTCAGAACCAGAAGGTTTGACCTGCCAGCTTTCTAGAAAACCTGTCAGTTCCGCCATTTTTGCACCATCAAGATCGGCCATATTTCCGTCAAAATCCAGCTTTTGCGCGATCATTTGCGCCAGCCGTTTGGGCAGGTAATTTGCTAAAACTGTTTGGATAGCCCGACGGCCGGACTGCTGCTTTTCGCGCCGCAAAACCGCACCAAAATCAAGTTCCGGATGCAGGTTCAGGCTTAAATAATCGCCAAGCCGCCAAAAAGAACTGATTTGCAAAATAGCCGGACCAGAAAGCCCGCGATGGGTGAAAAGCATGTCTTCATCAAAATTAATACCATGGCACGAAACCCGCAACGGAACCGCAACACCTGCCAGCGCTTTGAAATGCTCAAGATCAGCACTGGAAAAGGTCAAAGGCACAAGCGCAGGCGCAGTTTCTATCACTTTCAAGCCAAATTGGCGCGCAATGTCAAACCCCAAGCCGCTTGCTCCAATTTTGGGGATCGATTTTCCGCCGCAAGCCACCACCAGACTTGTGCAAGTATATTGCCCGTCAGTGGTTACAACCCTGAACCCGTCAGGCGTTTTCTGAATTTCAGATACAGCAATGTTGGCCCGAACCTCAACCCCGCCCAGCGCCATTTCCGCAAAAAGCATATCGACAATCTGCTGCGCTGGCCCATCACAAAAAAGCTGGCCTTTGGATTTTTCATGCCAAGCAATGCCGTAACGCTCAATCAGCTCAATAAAATCATGCGGTGAATATCGGCCAAGCGCTGATTTGGAAAAATGACGGTTTTGCGAGATAAAATTTTCGCTTTGCGTGCCCAAATTGGTAAAATTGCAGCGCCCACCGCCGGAAATTCTGATCTTTTCGCCAATTTTTTTGGCATGGTCCAGCACCAGAACCCGCTGACCCAACTGTCCGGCGACGGCGGCACACATCATCCCTGCCGCGCCGCTGCCGATAATGATTACGTCAAATTTCATAGCCTTAACTGCCCTTGAACTGCTTTGATCTTCCTTACTGCCTGAAAACCAAAAAGAAGCATACCCAAAAGAAATTTCCCCTTGCGGTGCCTATCTGACCTAACTAAAAGGCCCCTGTGTTGGGGTGTAGCCAAGTGGTAAGGCAATGCTTTTTGGTAGCATGTATCGTAGGTTCGAATCCTACCACCCCAGCCAGCAGTAATTTCTTTTTAATATCAGTGTGTTAAACTGCTTTTTTCACCCAAATTTCAGAGATTTAGCGCGATGTTTTGACCATGCAGACGCCAATCCCAGCCGTGTTAGGGCGAATATCCGGTAAAGTCTGGAATCGGCGTTTGCACGCTAGCCGTTGGCGGCATGCACCATCTGGTCATAATGTAGGATTTAGCTCTGATTTGA
>QIGK01000011.1 GCA_003228875.1 Rhodobacterales bacterium | reverse complement strand
GGCAATTGCGCCCAAAGCGCCGCCCAGCGCAAGCGAGCCGGTATCGCCCATGAAAACCGCAGCAGGCGGCGCATTATACCACAAAAATCCAAGCCCGCCGCCCATCAAGGCGGCAACAAAAATGGCCAGCTCACCAGTGCCTGCAACATAGTGCAGCTCCAGATATTCGGTAAAATCCGTGCGGCCAACCAAATAGGCGATAATGCCAAATGACCCGGCAGCAATCATCACCGGCATAATCGCCAATCCATCCAGACCATCGGTTAAATTAACCGCATTGGCGGAACCGACGATCACAATCATCGCAAATGGCACATACATAAATCCAAGATAAAGCAATGCATCTTTCAACACCGGAAAGGCCAGATAACCTGACAAATGATCCGTCTGCAACCACATCGCCCACATACCGGCGATCGCTGCGATTACAAAGCCAAGACCAAGCCGGACTTTCCCCGAAACACCTTTGGTGTTTTGGTGCCGGACCTTTAGCAAATCATCCCAGAAACCGATGGCACCAAAGCTATAAGTAACAAAAAGCACCAGCCAAACATAACCGTTATCCAAGCGCGCCCATAAAAGCGTTGCAACAAGAATAGCCCCCAAAATTAGCACGCCGCCCATGGTTGGTGTGCCTGCCTTAGCCAGAATATGGCTTTCAGGCCCGTCTTCGCGGATTGGCTGGCCCTGGCCCTGTTTGCTGCGCAAAAGGTTGATCAGCGGCTGGCCAAATATGAAACCAAAGATCAAAGCTGTAAAAAATGCACCACCGGCACGAAACGTTATATACCGGAACAGGTTGAAAAAATCGCTGCCGTTGGGAAGCTCTGACAAAAAATAAAGCATTACAATTTTCCCGTGGTTTGCGTTTGTGAAGTGACTTCGCCCAAATTTTTAAGGACGTCAACCAGTATCGCCATATTTGTGCCCAATGAACCCTTAACCATAACCACGTCACCCGCCTTGATTTGACGCGAAATCACCCGCACCATGTCAGTGGCGTTTGCCGCCAGCAAACCGCGTTTTTCGGGGGGTATCAGCGCATAAAATTCCGCCATATGAGGCCCAACACAATGAAAAATATCAATTTTTTCAACGCTTTTGGAATTCGCAATTTCTTTATGCAGGTCAATGCTATCAGCACCCAGTTCCAGCATATCCCCCAATATCGCGACCCTGCGCCCATCAGAGCCAGCCAGAACCGCAAGCGCAGCCTTTATCGAAGCGGGGTTGGCATTATAGCTTTCATTGATCACATCAAAACCGCCATCCATCCCCGCCGGGCCCAATGAAACCCGATGCTTAGCACCGCGACCCTCCGTTGGCTGCCATTGCATCAATCCCAAAATCGCGTGGGCAGGATCAGCGCCAAGCACGTCACAAACCGCCAGAACCGCCAGCGCATTCAACGCCAGATGCGCACCCGGGCAATTTAGTTTATACACAAAATCAACGCCATTATGCGCCGCTTGAGCCACAGTCACATCATTGACCAGTTCAATATTATTCAAGGAAAAATCAGCCGATTTACCAAAGGTGACAACGGATTTACCAGCAGCCTTTTTCAAAATATCAAAATCGGGAATATCCGAATTCAGCACCGCTGTGCCATTTGGCTCCAAACCTGAAAAAATCTGCGCTTTTTCATGGGCAATTTCACGAACCAAACGAAATGCCTCCAAATGCACAGCGGCAACGGTGGTGATCATCGCCACATGTGGCCGTGCCATTTTTGCCAGCGGCGCGATTTCACCGGGATGGTTCATGCCGATTTCGATAATTGCAATCTCTGTATCGGCTGGCATTCGCGCCAAAGTCAGCGGCACACCTTCGTGATTGTTATAGCTTTTTTCAGCCACATGCAGCTTGGCCTGCCCAGCCAAAGCGCAGCGCAACATCTCTTTGCTGCCGGTTTTGCCAACCGATCCGGTGATGGCCACAACCTTTGCATTACACCGTGCGCGCGCCGCAATGCCAAGGGCAACCAACCCGTCAAGAACATCAGCAACCAATAACAACGGCAGATCTTCTAAACCGTCGGGAATTCGCGAAACCAGCGCTGCAGCGGCACCTTTTTCAAACGCATCTTCGATAAAATCGTGACCATCGCGCGTGGCACTAAGCGCCACATAAATATCGCCTTTATTCAGGGTTCGAGTATCAATCGACACGCCGCTGGCCTGCCAGTTTTTGGAACATGCCCCGCCCGTAGCAGCCATAGCTGTGTCTCTGGTCCAAAGGTTCATTGTTCGGTTTCCAGCGCTTCTACTGAAATGCTGGCCTGTTCGACATCGTCAAAAGGCAAGACATCTTCGCCAATGGTTTGGCCAGTCTCATGGCCTTTGCCAGCAATCAAAAGTGTATCACCGGGCTGCAATGTGTCAACGGCGCGCAAAATTGCCTCAGCGCGGTCGCCAATTTCAGTGGCGTCCGGGCAACCGGCCATCACTTCTGCACGAATAGTTGCCGGATTTTCCGAGCGCGGGTTGTCATCGGTTACAAAAACCAGATCAGCAAAATAGGACGCTGCTTTTCCCATAAGCAGGCGTTTGCCTTTGTCCCGGTCACCTCCGGCACCAAACACCACAACCAACCTTCCCATCACATGGGGGCGCAACGCTGTCAGCGCAGTTTTCAGGGAATCCGGTGTGTGGGAATAATCCACAAAAACCTTGGCGCCATTTTGACACGTCGCTGCCAGCTCCATCCGGCCCCTGACGGTTACTAACTTGTCCAATACCTTAAAAACCGCCTCTGGTTTTTTACCGCAGCTAATCGCCAATCCCGCCGCCATCAAAACATTAGAGGCCTGAAACCCGCCAATCAGTGCCAGCCGAGTTGAAAATATGTCATTTTGCCAAGAAAACCGCAATTGCAGCCCCTGATCCTCAAACCGCGTATTCAGGATTTGCAGATCACAGCCATTGGCCCCACCCACCGAAATAACTTTTTGTTTTCTACCTTGGGCAATCAGACGGACGGTATCGCCAAACGGATCATCCAGATTGATCACAGCGGTTTTGCCTTCTGCCAAGACCCTGTCAAATAATCCTGCTTTGGCAGCAAAATAATCGCCAAAACTATCGTGATAATCCATATGGTCACGGGTAATATTGGTAAAAGCGGCCGTACAAAGATTAACGCCATCCAGCCGGCGCTGCGCCAACCCGTGTGATGATGCTTCCATAGAAGCGTGGGTAACCCCGTTTTTGGCAAGGTCCTGCAAAAGCTTATGCAAAGCAAGCGGTTCCGGCGTGGTATGGGCCAGCGGCGCGGTGATTGCACCTTCGACGCCCGTCGTGCCAAAATTAACAGACTTTTCGCCCATGTTCTCAAGGATTTGACGATAAAAATTTGCGATCGATGTTTTGCCATTGGTGCCAGTTATCGCCACGATATTTTCCGGTTGCCCGTCAAACCAGTTCGCAGCAACCACAGACAAAGCTTTGCGTGGATCGTTTGAAACCAGAATTGGCAATGGCAATTCACCTAGCGTTTGTTTAACCATTTTCAGACCGTCGGCGTCGGTCAGCACAGCCGCCGCCCCCATGCGCACGGCAAAGGAAACGAATTCTGCCCCATGCATATTCACACCGGGCATCGCGCAGAATAAATGTGCTGGCTTGGTTTGCCGACTATCCACAGACAGGCCGGAAATTTCCAGATTTTCAGGCCAGTTTCCAGCTTTTGAGGTTAGCGACGACAGGCCCAGATTTTCCAATAATCTTGCTGGCATGGCATTTCCCTAGTTGCTTGTCAGACGCATGATATCAACGGGTGTTTCACCAACCGCTGTTGGGCGCAAGCCCATAAGGGGCGCAATCCGGCGAATAATTTCAGCCGCCACGGGAACCGCTGTCCAGCCGGCGGTGCGGCGCGGTTCATACCCCGAGGTTTCCTCTGGTTCATCTAGCGTTACAATCAACACATATTGAGGGTCCGACATCGGGAATGCTGACGCAAATGTTGAAATAACCTTGTCTTCATAATATCCGCCGCCTTGCGGGTTTGGCTTATCTGCGGTGCCGGTTTTCCCGCCAACTTCATAACCCGGAACCTCACCCAAAGATGCGGTGCCACGCACCACAACCTGACGCATCATATCGCGAATATTGTCCGATGTTTCCTGTGAAATCGCCCTGTCAGCCTCGGTCGGAAGCGTGACCTCGTTTAGCAAAGTTGGATAAACCCGATAGCCGCCATTGACCATGGTCGCATAACCCGCTGCCAGATGCACAGGGGTTACCGCCAAACCATGCCCATAAGAAATGGTCATGGTCGATATTTCTGACCAGCGTTGGGGCACAAGCGGGTTGGAGCGGCGCGATTCTGGCAGCTCCAGCGGCAACGCATCCAGTAACCCAAGCGCGCCAAGCAATTCTTTTTGCGCATCAGCGCCAGCTTCAACCGCCAAACGTGCCGAACCAACATTGGAGGATTTCACGATAACATCGCGCAAAGAAAGCTGCGGTCCGTAGTTGCGAAAATCCCTGATCCGAAACCGGTTCCAGACCAGCGGTCCGCTGGTATCAACCATTGAATCGGGGGTGGCAATGCCCTGCTCCATCGCCAAAGCGGCTGTAAATACCTTAAATACCGAGCCAAGTTCATATTTTCCTTGTGCCGCCCTGTTAAATAACGGGCTTTCGGCAGGATCGCCGGTAATTGCTGCCGCTGGCCGGTGGTTAGGATCAAAATCAGGTAAAGAAACCATTGAGATAATCCGGCCAGTATCGGCCTCCATCAAAACTGCGCTGGCAGCTTTGGCGTTCATCAACTGCATGCCACCTTCCAGCACCCGCCGAATGGCTGCTTGCACTGTTAGATCAATCGACAATTGCAAGGGCGCGCCTTCAAGGCTTGGGTCGCGCAAATAGTCATCAAACTGAAGCTCCACCCCCGCCACACCGATCACTTCAGCCGCATAAACACCCTCGCGGCCAAAACTTGTGCCGCCCAGAATATGCGAGGCAAACGGTCCGTTGGGATAAAGCCGTAATTCGCGCGGGCCAATGATCAACCCCGGTTCGCCCAGATCATGCACAAGCTGGCGTTGTTCCGGCGACAATTTTCGTTTTACCCAAACAAATTTCCGCTCACTAGTAAACTGGCGCACCAATGGATCAACATCCAGCTCGGGGAAAATTTCCGAAAGACCAATGGCCGCGCCAATCGGGTCAACCATTTCTTGCGGTTGCGCTGACAGAGATGCAGTCACGAGGTTGGTGGCAAGAATAATGCCGTTTCTGTCAATAATATCAGCGCGCTGATTAACAATCGGACTGGCATTGATTGTCAGTTCTGGCTCCACTGGATCATTGGCGGCCAGCAACGCCATTTTCCCGCCAACCACCGCAAAAGCCAGAAAAAACGTGGCCGCCATTAACACAAGTCGACCTTCGGCCTGTTTACGTTCCCGAATGCGTTGGTCTCGCAACCGCGCGGCGCGTTCTTCGGCCTCCACAAGTGCCGGGTCAACGCCGCGCAATCTTGCTTTTAGGATGCGGGCCAAGGGGCGTAAAGGGCGACGGATAAACATCATTGACCCCTTGCGCTAACGGGTTCAGCAGCGGTCAGATCAGCCCTTAAAATCGGGCTGCGGTCAGCAAAATGTTCCGCGTGAATTGGCATCAGGCGTAATTCGTTAAAATAAGTTTCAGACAAAATTCTCAAACGCTCGGGCCGGTTCAAATAAGCCCATTCAACCCGTAACACACTGATGGTTTCGCGCTCAAACGCAATATCGCGCTGCAATTGAGCGACCCGTTTCTTGGCGTCACGGGTTTCGTAATTGACCTGAAATGTCATGTAGCCGAAAAAAGTCACAATCACTGCTGCAAATATGTATAAAAATGGTTTCACAAAATGCCTCCTTTGCTCAGGTCAATTGTTGGCATGCCCATACTGAACGGATCGCTGGTTTGGGCGGGCATATCCAAGCGGCGGGCTAGTCGCAGCTTAGCTGAACGGGCCCGTGGATTGACGTTACATTCGGCTTCGTCAGCTTCAATTGCCTTGCGGTTGACGCGCTTGAACCTTGGTTTATCTGCTTCAAGTTCGGGCGCAAATCTATTGGCTTGCGGCGCGTTGCCTGATCGGTTCTGAATAAACCGTTTAACCATGCGGTCTTCCAGCGAATGAAAGGTAACAACAGCCAGAATACCGCCGGGTTTTAGGGTTGCTTCGGCGGCATTAAGTCCGCGCGCCAATTCGCCAAGCTCATCATTGACGGCAATTCGAAGCGCTTGGAAACTGCGCGTGGCCGGATGCGGCTGCCCGGGCTTTGGGCGCGGCAAAGCTTTTTCGACAACCCGCGCCAGTTCAAGCGTATCACTGAATTCCCCGTGCTGACGGGCGTCTATTATGCCATGGGCAATGCGGCGGCTTTTACGTTCTTCGCCAAATTGAAAAAGGATGTCCGCGATCATGCCTTCATCAGCGCGATTAACAATATCAGCGGCTGACAGGCCAGATTGCGACATGCGCATATCCAATGGGCCAGAACGCATAAACGAAAATCCGCGCTCTGCCTGATCGATTTGCATGGAAGAAACGCCAATATCCAGCACGATACCGTCAACGGGTCCATCTGCCAGTTCATCCAGATCCCCAAAACAGCCCTGCTTTAACGCCAACCTGTCGCCATAGTCACCCGCCCAGCTTTTTGCACGTTCAAACACTTCGGGATCGCGGTCAATTGCGATTACCTTTGTGGCACCCGCGTCCAGCAACGCACGCGTATAGCCACCGGCGCCAAACGTACCATCCAGCCAAACGCCTTTGACAGGCGCGATATTTTCAAGGATTGAAGCAATAAGAACAGGAACATGAGGAGCGGCTTTGGTCATCTGTCACGCTTCCCAAGGCACATCGTTCAGAAATTCGATGATATCTTCATCGTCAATATCGCTGTCCAGCGCTGCGGCATGGACAACATATTCATCCGGATTCCAGATTTGGAATAGTTCGATATGGCCCACAAAAATCGCCGTTGCATCAATAT
Organism: Rhodobacterales bacterium; assembly: GCA_003228875.1. Taxonomy (GTDB): domain Bacteria; phylum Pseudomonadota; class Alphaproteobacteria; order Rhodobacterales; family Rhodobacteraceae; genus UBA3077. Next base: position 19,859 of record QIGK01000011.1, on the reverse strand, counting down.
TGAATTTTTCAAGCAAGTCTTTGCGGATGATCACCCTGCCATTTTCATCAATTGACAAAGGAATGGTTCGCGCCGCCATACGATGGTATAGTTTTTTGCGCTTTATGCCTTCTGGCAACGACAGAATTTGGCGCTCCATTTTTTTGGCGGCTTCAATGGTATAGCCTTTTAGGCAAGGATCACCGCCCATGCCATGCATCAATACCATACGGGGGTTTTTGCCAGAATCGCAATCAGGATCACCCGCCGCCAAAACAGTCCGAAACGCCGCCGGAATCGAAACACGACCCTTGCCATCAACCTTATTGGTTATCTCGTCTCTGAAGCCTAGCTCCACGTTTTTTTGCTCCTGCTATCCCTCTAAACAAAAACGGATCGTGTCTGCTCAACACGATCCGCCTTCTGTCCCATTCGGGAGTCTTGTCCAGCTACGTGCCACTTTGCGTGTCTGCTCGCTCCGTGCCGGATCTTATTTGCCTTTTGGAGGAAATTGGCTGCCTGTATGAACTGCCTACTGATTATTTTTCTTTGGGAGAAAACCCATTTTTCCGTCCGTAGGGATTGAATAGCATACCATTAGATACCTAGCAATGGATATTTTTGGTTTTTTGTGGGTTTGAATAGTTTTGATGGCTAATTCTTAGTTAGCGCCGAAAATTGAGCGAATTCACACACAGCCAATGGGGGTTTGGCATTAGAGGCACACAAGATATGGTATGACCTGGCGATAAGCACAATTTTAACGCCATTGGAATTATTTTTTTGAAACAGACAGATTTATTATGCGGATGGCCTGTAAGCCGGATTTTGTTCGGATCTTGCGACCTCTGACAACCATTCATCTGGGCCTGCTGTTACCAGCAAACTCTTGCAGCCAACCCGGATCGCTGGGCGGAAGAACCCGACGCAAGCGTCGCGCGACCCCTATTTGGCTTTGCTCCTGACGGGGCTTGCCCTGCCCGCAATGTTACCATCGCGGCGGTGGGCTCTTACCCCACCTTTTCAGCCTTACCTGAAGATTCAGGCGGTTTATTCTCTGTGGCGCTTTCCCTCGGGTTACCCCGGCCGGCAATTAACCGGCGTCATTTTTCCCTGGAGTCCGGACTTTCCTCACCTGATTCGGTGCAGCTGCCCAGCCATCCGCATAAGCTGTTGCTTTTATCATGAAAAACCATTGCTACAACCGCTTGCAGCCCTACTAACGAATTTGCCCACCCGTTAACAATAAGCTGATATCAAAATTGACAAAGCATAGCTATCGGTCTAATATTATCTACAAAATGTTTGCCCTATTTCTAATGGCATGCATGTAAAATTTGTGATGGAGTGGCTATTATGCCTTTTTTACTTGATTGGGAGGCTGTCGGAACTGACATCGACGGCAGCAACTCCCTAACGGATCCCGGAACCGGTGATACCGTTGTTGTTACAGTTGATACACCTGATAACCTTGGGGGAGAATCATTTTTTGTTCAGGACAATAACCCAAGTGATGCCAGCGCCCCAACCGTTCTGGGCGCTTTTTATCCTGACAGGCCAACTGACGACACAACCGAGGTTACGTTGGATTTTGATCAGTTTGTCCAAAATGTAACCTTTTCGTTGTTTGACGTCGACAGTGGGTCAGGTACCGGGAATGGCGGCTGGGATGACCAAATTACAATCATTGCAACGCGGCCAGACGGCACGGAAGTGACCATCACTTATGACAGCGCAGGCAATCAAATAGTGGACGGCAATGTTATCACAGGTGATGGTTCAAACACGCCCCGCGGCGACACTGTTGATGTCACCATTGACGGACCTCTTAGTAGCATTACCATTATTTATGAAGACGGCCCTGGCCATGATAGTGTTGGCTATATTGGTATTGGCGATATCACTTTTGATCTCTATGGCCCACTATGTTTCACACGCGGCACATTGCTGGAAACAGATCGTGGCGAAGTTGGTATCGAAGACCTGCTAGTTGGCGATTTAATCCGAACAATGGACAATGGCTTTCAGCCCATTCGCTGGATCGGTTCATCGACAATCCCCGCGACCGGCAGTAATGCCCCGATTTTGTTTCGCAAAGGCGCAATCGGCAATACGCGCGATTTGTTGCTGTCACCGGCGCACCGCGTGCTATTGCAAGGCTGGCGGACAGAGCTATTGTTTGGCGAAAGTCAATTACTGGCCTCTGCCAAGTCTTTGGTAAACGACAGCACAATTTTACGGCAAACAAGCGAAAAAATCGAATATTTCCACATTCTTTTTGATCAACATGAAATCGTTTATTCGGATGGTGCGCCAACCGAAAGCTTTCATCCTGCAGATGTGTCTATTGATGGGATGGCAATGGAGGTGCGCGACGAAATTTATAGCCTGTTCCCTCAGCTCCAACAAAACGCTGCTGCATATGGCCCGGCAGTGCGCAAAACACTGATGCCGCACGAAGTCGCCCTGATGAACGCATAAATTTATTGCTTAACCAAACATAAGGTGTTCTAGAAACAGGACGCCTTTTTTATTTCTTATTTCGCTTGTTGGCGCGCATCGAAATACCGGGGCTAGCTGGGCTTGATCGACGTGATCTGGGTTTGTTAGCCGGGGCTGATTTTGGCGCTTGATCCTCACGCTTGATACCCAACTGATCGCGCAATATTTTGGGTCGGACTTCTTCAACACCGCCGCGCTCCAGATCGCCCAATTGAAAAGGGCCATAGGAAACGCGAATTAGTCGGTTAACAATTAAACCGACTTCTTCCAGCGCGCGGCGGATTTCACGGTTTTTTCCTTCGCGAAGGCCAATCGTCAACCAGACATTTGCGCCTTGCTGTTTGTCAAAATCAACCGACATCGGCTGAAACCGCTCTCCGTCAATAACCATACCATCACGCAGAGGCTTAACTCGGGTGTCTGATGCATTGCCATTGGCCCGAACCCGATATTTTCGCACCCATCCGGTTGATGGAAGCTCCAATTTGCGCTTTAGCTCTCCGTCATTGGTTAACAAAAGCAATCCTTCGGATGTTAAATCAAGCCGTCCGACGCTCATCACCCGTGGTAATTCTTCGGGCAAGCGATCAAATACAGTTGCCCTGCCCTTTTCATCCCGCGCTGAGGTTACCAACCCCGAGGGCTTATGATACCGCCAAAGCCGCGCCGGTTCCGCCGCCCCAACTTGGCGTCCATCCACAGTGATGACATCTTTGTCTGTGACATTAAGTGCAGGTGAGGTAATTTTTTTGCCATTAACTGTAACGCGTCCAGCCTCAACCATACGTTCAACTTCACGACGTGAAGCGACCCCTGCTCTGGCTAGTTTTTTGGCGATCCGATCGCCAGCAAATTCTTTTTTCTGATCCATAAGGGGGGATACACCGGCAACCTGACAAGGCCAAGCAAAACTTGACAATTTTGCCGCGGGACCAACCTTTCCGAAGGCGCGAACTCAAGATTAATCCTTGGAGCGCCCCGCTTATCTGACACAAGCTATTATTCTCGGGACCAAAGATCATAATTAATGAACATCTTTGACAATGACGGAGTTTAGATCAGCCCCAAGGCAAAGAAAATGTTTTCACATTGGTAAAAGATTTCATCGCTTCGATAACACCCTCTTTATAGCCGTTGCCGCTGTCTTTGATGCCACCAAATGGCGACATTTCGATGCGATAACCGGGCACTTCCCAGATATTGACAGTGCCAACCACCAGCCCCTTGATATAGGTTTGCATGCGCATAAAATCATTGGTGCAAACCCCCGAGGACAACCCAAATACGGTTGAATTAGAAATTTCCATAACCGCCGCGTCATCATTGGGAACCCGAACAATCGGAATGATAGGGCCAAAGGTTTCTTCCATCACCAATTCGCTTTCGTGGGGCACATGATCAACGACAATCGGTGGCAGCAACGCCCCTTGACGGCCAGGATTATACAGGATTTTTGCGCCCTGTTTTTCAGCCATATAGACTCTTTTTTCAAACAGTTCAGCCGCCGCTTCATTGACAACGGTGCCAAGGTCGGTTTTTGGGTCCATCGGATCACCAAATTTAATCAGCTTTGCCCGCTCTACTACCAGTTCCACAAACTTGTCAGCGACACGTTCCTGACACAAGATGCGTTTCACCGCAGTGCAGCGCTGGCCGGAATTTTTGGTTGCCCCCGCAACAGCCAGATCGGCGGCTTTGGCCAGATCACTGTCAGAAAGATCATCACAAATAATCAACGGATCGTTGCCGCCCAGTTCCAGCACTTGGCGTTTATAAACCGCCTTGGCAGCAATCATTTTGCCCACCGGAACCCCGCCGGTAAAGGTCACCAATTCAATATGTTCATTGGTGATCATTTCATCACCGATATCCTGCGGCAACCCGGTTACCACCGAAAGCATCTCGGGTGGCAACCCCGCCTCATAAATCACATCAGCAAGCCAGATTGCGGTCAGGGGCGTTAGCTCTGTTGGTTTGAGAACCATACAATTATTGGTGGCAATTGACGGTGCGATTTTGTGGGAAATTATGTTTAGCGGATGGTTAAATGGCGTGATCGCTGAGATAACCCGCAAGGGTTCCCGCATGGTAAATATTTTGCGGGCCTTGCCGTGTGGGGTCAGATCGCAAGAAAATATTTCGCCGTCATCATGGATGCATAATTGCCCCGCCAACGTATAAACATCGTAAGCCCGTCCGCATTCATACAGGGAATCATTCAAAGATATGCCCAGTTCAGCCGTTAAAATCGGTGCCAGCTCAGATTTTCGCTCATCAATGATTTTTGCGATGTTCAACAATATTTTCTGACGCTCATAGCGTGTTAAGGTCGGCGTGTAATTGGCTGCAATTTCAAAGGCTTCGCGCGCGTGTTTGGCGGTTCCGGCAGGCACAGAGCCAATAATTTCATCCGTATAAGGATAATGCACATTTATGCGTTTTTCGGTATCAACTTTGCGCCCAGCGATCCGCATGGATTCGTGGCGCATTTTAATCGGAGGCGTTGCCATTTTATGTCCTGCCTTATACTGCCGCAGCTTTTGTTGCGTAAAAGAAAGCATCAAAATTGCGCAGTTCTGGCGCGTTGTCCAGATCAATCACGCGGTTGACCGCGCGCCGCCACGTCTCCTTCAGTTTTATGGGCGCGCAATGCTTCTAGAAAAGCCATAACAACATGCATGGGCAGCGTATAACCAGCACCAGAACCTTGCCATCATGCGGCACAAAGCTCGCAAGCATGGCTTCAATAGAAAACCCCCGCCGCATGTCCGTCACGCCTGCCGCCAACCAGACCCGCGTGTTGCTTGGCACTGGGATCATGAAGACAGCCCCTTCAACAACCGTGTCAACATATCCACATCAAAACCGCCCTCGGCTGTAATCCGGTGGCCGCTGGATAGCTCGATCTCTATCCGGCCTGTGGGTGGGGTGATCACGGTTGGATCAAGGCGGGCGGACGCCTCGATCTCGACTGGCAAAAATACAGGACCGTCAGCTTCCCGCACAACATCTACGGCGGGAGCATATCGTTCATCCCGCAGCCATTTGAAAATCAGCCCTCTCGTTGATTGCAAGCAATCAACTGCCGGGTAATAATTGGCATTCATCGCATACCGACGCGCAACCTGCGCAACCGAAACACCCTGTGCTGTCGTCTGCAAACAGATCGAACGCTTCTCATCATCCGGCCAACGCCGTTTCTTCTGCTTCACAGCTATAGAGTGCCCCTTAGTGTCCACTATCAATGGTGGACACTAACGCTCAAGAAACAGTGGCGTTAGGCAGGGGACACCGGACGCTCACCATTTACCGGTTTGGGAATCCCCTAAATGATGACACTGCCTAAGTGTAGAATGGATTTTAAAATCATTCCATCCAGTTTATTCACTTTGACAAAACTATTCCGCCTAATGAAAACCATCGTTTAAACGAATATTTCTATCCAAACTCTATTGCACAAAAGCTGCACGTACTCTCGATGAGCCGTAATACTAAGTAAATACAACAAGTTATGCGTCCAGCATTACTATCATAATCCGCGTGCCGGGGGTTCAAGTCCCTCTCCCGCTACTAAATAAATTCCGTAAAATAAAATACTCAAATTCGCATCGAATATTGCTTGCATATGGCTAACGCCAAGTTTAATTAAACGACCGGATGCCCCTATAGCTCAGCTGGTAGAGCAACTGATTTGTAATCAGTAGGTCCGCGGTTCGAGTCCGTGTGGGGGCACCATTACTAATTCCCCCAAGTGAATACCCTCTAAAGCCTTGAAAGGTAAGGAGGTTTTAGCGGTTCGATAACCCTCATTTCGGGTGTAGGGCAGACGTTGGGCAAACACCAGTTTTAGCACTGCGCGCTTGTCCTCATACCGCTCGGAAGCCCATAGTTTACTGGGGTTTGCGAGGAAATCAAAAGCGGTTCGATAAATTTGCTCGAAGGGTGCCAAGGGTTGGCCGCATTTGCTGATTTTCTCGGTGAGGAACGTCTTTTGTTCTTCCATTTCGCGCAATTTGTTTTCGTAGGCGGTGATCACTGTAGAGCTATTCGTGTCGATCAGCTTGTCCAGAAGCAGGGTTGATTTTCGATCCATCTGCGATAATTGTCATTGCATCGAACGTTTTTCTTCTTCCAAGGATTCAAGGCGTGCATTCCAGATATCGCGGAACATATCAAACGCCATGGCAAATAGGTTGGCAGAAGGCACAAGTTCCCCGAGCAGGGTTTCAAATTCACCTTCGATCTTTTCTCTGCGGATGGATTTGCGGTAGTCAACACAGCCCTTGGTGTCGCACAGGTAATACGGATACTTGGCGCTACGGCCTTTTGACCAGCATGCGGTCATGGGCTTGTCACAGTGGCCACAGGTGACGAAGCCACGCAGCGGGAAGTCCTCATTCAGGTCTTTGCGGGATGGTGCACAGGCGGTGACTGCACCGCGTTTCTGGATCGCCAGAAACGTTTCATAACTGATCAGTGGTTCATGCTTTGCAGGGATCAGGCTCAATCCCCAGTTCTCGTGGCTGAGATAACCAGCGTAAATAGGACGCGAGAACAGATCAGCGATGCGCGACTGGTGCAACTTAGTGGTTCGGGATTCGGCAAATATTGGATTGTCATCCAAAAAGCGTTTCACTTCCACCTGTGAAGCAAGACGACCCGTTGCGTATCGGGTCATTGCATCGGCAAGGATCGATGCCACAGGTTCGTCGCGAACAAGGATTTTGCCATGGCCGGACTGGGTTTCAAATTTGTAGCCAATAGGCGCGCCAAATACCCAATAGCCGTTCTGCATACGTGCCCGCATCCGGTTTTTGGTTTGCTCACCGTTCTTTTCGCGTTGATGTTGGGCGACACTGGCAAGCAGGTTTTCGACCAGAATACTGTCAGAGTCTTCGCCAAATTCAATAGATGGAGATTCCAACCGTCCGCCAGCTTTGGCTAATGACGCGCGCAGTTGCAGATGGGCTTCTAAGCCGCGTGCAAGGCGGCTGATGTCGTCAATGATGACGACTGTACCAGTTTTGCGATAACGGCGCAGGAATTGCAGCAGGTCGATCATGGCGGGGCGCGATGCAAGTTTTCCGCTTATGTCCTCTTTGAACACCTTGACGACTTCATAATTCTTGAACTTTGCGAATTCACGGCAGCGGGTTTCTTGAGAGCCAAGGCCATCGCCTTCGCGCACCTGTTTCGCACCGGAAACGCGGCAATAGATGATAGCTTTTTGAATTGTTTCTTTTGGCATGTATTACACGTCTCCTTTCGGCGCGTTAAAGGTTTGGGTCAGGCTTTGATATTCGGATTTTTCCAAGTCTATCACATCGCCATCTGACATTGCATCTTTTGAAGCTTTCATATCAATACACAACTGCGCCGGATCGACCCCAATACTAGGTAACGAATCTGGATTGCCCAGACGCGCTTTCAATTCTTTGGTTTTGACGCCTAACCAACGACTTAGAGAATAAACGTTGCCTTGCGCATCCAGCGCAACAAAACCACGACGATCTCCACGGCTGAGAATAAAACCATGTTCCTGCAACGCTGTAATAAAGCTGGCCTTGCTGTCAGATTGCACCCAACAATCCTGAAGTAGAGTTTTTAGAGCTTTTGGGTCACGTTTGACACGCTTTGCAACCTGATATTCTTCGAGGGAATAGCTCAGAGGATCAGATTGCTTCCGATCCTCATGACCCTTTGGCATGTCCCAGCGTGCATCAGCCATGATATTATTCATTCTCGCACAAACTGAAAAGGACGTACTAATTGTTGATCAGCCCGAAGACGACCTGGACAATCAAACTGTGTACGAAGATGTAGTTAAATTAATTCAGGCTCAAAAAACCAACAAACAATTTTTGCTCGCTACTCACAACGCTAATTTTCCTGTTCTCGGGGATGCTGAAATGATTATTTCCTGTTCAGAATCGGAGGATGAAATCGAAGTCCTGTGCGAAGGAATTGACGCGAAAGAATGCCAACAACGCATCGTCGACATTATGGAAGGTGGTCCGGAGGCTTTCCATCGAAGAAAAACAATTTATCAGCTTTGGCAGTCAGCGAAGCTGACCCTTTCGGCGTTCAACCGGTTTATCGCAAAAGAAAAGTGATATTTTACACCAAAATATTATGCGTAGAATTCAACCGGTTTATGCGGGTGGCCCCTGCCAGAACAATCCTAACTGTAATTTTAGCACAGGTATCAAGGGCACCATTTTATCAATCACTGACAAGTCTAATTATAAGCTATTGCTCTCTTAGAACATTGACTGAATATTAATACCAAAGGTCATCACACCAATAAGCTCATCGGTATCCGGATCAAGGATCGGGACTGACAGTTGGCTTTGATAGATATGTCCGCCTTCTTCCAATTGCACGTCAGAAATATGAATATTCCCACTTCGATCACCGATGGTAAGCGCAAAGCGTTCGTCTTCAACATGCCAGTATTCTGGCGTGATTTCGCTTTCAGCTACGTTCAGGGCATACTGATCCATCACAAATATTTCGGTGATGATCCCGTTGCTGGTTTCCTTCTTTTCACGCAGATATGCGGAAACCGGATTTCTCTCGATACGATCCGAAAGCGGGCCACCACCTGCCACAATCTCGGCTTCCCAACGGGTTTCTAGATCTTCCAAATCAGCAGTACGAAGATTTGCGTGTTCAATATTGGCGGCTTTTACCGCGTCAATCACTGCGGGGTCTTGTACCCAGGCCATCAAAGTATCATTCAGATAAGCCAGCATTGGAATTTTATAAATGTCATCGCTACCTGGGGCCGAGAGCAGGTATTGAACAACGATTTGTTTCAAGCGAATATCCAACATTTCTACGGCATCGCGAACATCCAGAATTTCCCTTTCCGCGGCATCACTGTTTTCGCGGATCATTCCCAAAACTGGCTTTACGGCTAGCCACTCTTCCCATGCTTGTTCAAGTTGATATTTGATTTCATCATTGGGGGGTGGGTTGAGGCCCACCATGGGCAAGCCGTCGCGTAATGCGATCAGCGAATTTTCATAGATTGAAATGGTTTCAAGAAAACGTTCCGATACCTCAGGCCCAGAATACTTTCCCTCGATCTCACAGGCTTCCAACAGCATTTTTTGCAACAGCATCTCCTGCCGTTCAGCAATGGTGATGGCGATGGCATCTGCCAACATGATATCATTCGGGTTTGAATAAGCAGCCTGAATGGTTGAAACAAGGAATTCGGTTTTTTCCAAAAGCTCCTCATTGGTTTCAATGATAATGCGCACTGCTTCGGCTGTATCAGACCCAGCCAATACAGCATTTACAGCCTGTTCAAACGGTGTCCATGCTTCGTGTACTGCGCGAATGGCGCGAATGGCTTTGCTATTGTTCTCTGGTGTCGGAATCCCCAGCGCCAATTCGCCAAATTCTAATGCACGCAACATATGCGTAAATTCATCCCGGGCTTGCTCCAAAGCTTTCCGCTCATATTCGACATCGAAACCGAGATCAATAATACAGGCCGCTGCTGCGATGCTTTGGCTTTTAATAGTCAGGACTTCAGCGAGGTTAATTCTAGCCCTGCCGCCGCCATCCGTTGGCGCCGCTTGTGCCACAGCGCTGCGCGAAAAAACCTCAGCTAAAGGAAAAATTGGCAAGATCAAGCTTAATGCAAGCCCCAAGGCGAAAACCTTCGAAAGCGAGGTGATCTTGCATTTTAGTTTCAGGATTATTTTTTGCCCTTTGCCGATATTCATGAGAAATTTCCTTTTGATTGATCTGTAAGATACCTTGGGAACCTCATGGCTAGTGCCATGTGGTTCTCGGGAGGTTATTCCAACTCTTTACCGCTGGTTTTCAAACTAGTTGCGAATCCAGATTTCAACACGACGATTTAGCCGTTTTCCTTCAGCACTGTCGTTACACGATACCGGGGAAAGTTCACCAAATCCTAGCGTAGAGAGCTCAATATGATTAAGCCGGCTGGTTGCCTGCTCCCGAATGCTGGCCAATACGTCTTCTGAGCGGCGTTCAGACAAGCTCTGGTTGCCAGAAAAGGCACCGTCGCTATCGGTGAAACCTACGGATAAGACTTGTGTTCCTGCAGGCTGATTTTCCAGAAAATCAACCAAACGCGCCATATCCAGTTTTGCTTTATTGTCTAGCCGGGAAGAGCCTGAGCCAAACCGGAATGTACTCGAAAGACGGTCCCACTCAACCATTTCCAATACCATATCCCGCATGAGCAGTAGCTCAAAAGGGTCTTCAACAGTACGGAGTAACTCTTCCATGCGCCCTTCGCTGCTTGACTGATTATTGCGTGTGACACCAAGATCAATAAATCCAGCCTTGGCGATCACACCATCTGCATCATTTGATGCCGCAAAGCGTAATAGCTGTCCCGCTTCTACAGCCAGGTTATCTGAACGATTATAGGCATAAATTCGGCGCTCCAACGGGTAGTCCTCGGTTTTGGCAGAAAACGCATCAGGAGTAGAGGTGATGCCGCAGGCGCTGATGATATTTAGCGCCTTTGCACCCCGTTGAAAAGCGTTACCGACATAGCCAATGGCAAACAGGTCACGGTTGATTTCGCGCGCCATTTCTTCTTCACCTGGCTGAATGACCCAATCGACAAAGTTCGACTGACGGCCTTTCAGCACATGATCGTTAAAATACTCCCATGTTCCGGATTCTTCAGCATAGGAATGCAGGGTAATTTCTTGATCCAGCCCGCCAAGCTGTGACCAGTTGGTGATCTCGCCAGTATAGATTTTTGCGAGATCCGTAAGCGAAATAGCGTTTATTGGGTTGGACGGATGAACGATGATCAGCAGGCTGTCCACGGCAATTACGTGCTCTTGGTCAAAGCTGACCATATTGCCAGCCCCAGCATCGCGCAGGGCGCGAGCTTCACCTATGTTAATTCTGCGCGAAGAAATCGCAATATCTGCGCGGTTGTTCAATAGTGCTTCAAAGCCGACACCAGCGGTTTGCGCTGATACAAGAAAAGAGCTAACAAGGTCACCAAAGCCGCCATTTCCGGTCAATTCAAATCCGACTTGTGTTGGATCAGAGCCAATTTGGGCATCCGATTCTGCACCAAGAGAATCAGCAAAGCCGGCAATCAAAAGTGGCATCAGACCTTCGGCTATCGAACCAGAGCCAACGATGGTGGCATCAACCTCACCGATCTCAACTTGTGGGCAGGCATCGCCTGAGCAGCTGACAGAATTTGCTGGCAGTCGCATCGCCCCAATCGTTGTGGTTATAGTATAAAAACCATCCTCGAAGGAAACAAACTCCCCCGTGACTGACGAAGATCCATCCCCTGAAGTAAGCGTTACTTGCTGTGCACTAACTTGTGATGAAAGTAATACTGAGACCGAGATGGCCGCTATCGCGATTCGTTTTATAAGCACTTTTATACCTCGTTAATTATAGATTAATTTTTATGTTACAAAAGTAAGCGTCTGTCGCCTACATTTCCGAAGTATAGCGCCACGGCATCAACTCGTCTAGCCTGTTGATTTTGTGGTCAGCGATACGTTCCAGAACCCACGTGAGCCAAGCCTGTGGATCGACCTTGTTCAGCTTGGCGGTTTCGATCAAGGTGAAGGCGATGGCCATGGAATTTCCGCCGCGCTGTGAGCCTGCGAACATTCAGTTTTTGCGGCCTATGGCCACGGGCTTCATGGCACGTTCGGCGGTGTTGTTGTCCAGCTCCAGAAAGCCGTGATCAAGGTAGGGGCGCGTTTTTGACATACGGCCCAAGGCATAGCGGATGGCTTTTGCCAGAGACGATTTGCCCGATATTTTGGGCAGTTGCAAATGCAGCCATTTCTCCAGATCATCGAAGATAGGTTTGGCATTAGCCTGGCGCAGAACAACGCGAGCTATGGGCGATTGTCCACGCCCCTGTTTTTCTACGCCATACAATTGTGCAATCCGTTTGATGGCTTCCCCGGCGATGGCGGAATCCAACCGGAAATTCCCGGCTGAGTTCGACAAGGAAACCTACAAATGGCGACATTTGGTTGCGAACTACTTCGGGAAATTGAAAGAAAACAGTGGCATAGCTATGCGGTCATGCAAAACCGATCAAAGCTTCACAGCATTCATCTCACTCGCTGCAACCATGATCGAGTTAAGATGAACGTCAACAGGCCCTAGCTGGTGGCGCTTTAGTTTTGCTGCTTCCTTTTTAACCCGCTCATAGACACGTCTAAAAGCACCGTCCTCATCTCCATTACTGGATTCCCCGTCGCTAACCATAATGCCGCTACGGTAAATCCCGCCGCCAATCGAAGGAACAATTTCAAAATCAACCATAATTTCGTGCGTGGCTTGAAATGCAGTAACCCCTTTTTCTACCATGACCTCAAGCGCCATATTAACGGCTACCCCCGCGTCATCATTGTAACCGCTCCCACGCCTCCTACCGAAAGAAATGCCAGCGCCGCAAAGGTCGGATACCAAAAACGAATACTCCCTTTCACCTACAAGTCTTGGCGGGCGGTGCAAGGTAAAATGCCCCTCGTCAAATAATGCCAACTCATCAAAAAGCAATCGCCACAATAGCCCGCTCAATTCATCCCCCTCATGCTGGAATATTGGATAATCTGAAAAATAGCTTTGCGCCGTAAAATTGTGCCCCAAATCTTTCAGGAAAAGAGCCAGTTCGCGATTTTCATAAAGATGAAACCACTCGAATTGAACGCTATGAATCATCACCGCCTTCGCATCTTCAAGAGAATATCTAGTGCAGCCCAGCGCCTTGACTTGTTTTTTTGCCCATCTCATTTCTGGTGTAATTCCCGGAATGAAGGAAGCGTCACAACAAAACAGCCCTTCACCATCTAGTTCGCGTTCAATTTTCTCAACAGACAAGCCTTGCTTTTGAAGCTCATTGTGCCGTGAAATGCCAAGGCGGACATCCCGGTGCAAATTCAACTGCCCAAGATACAGGGCCGTTCCGAGTAAGGACAAACCAACTTCATCAAGAGGTGTCTTTTTGGCTTTTTTAGTGTAGGGTCGCTTGCCCATTTTTACCCTCTTGCAAGGTCTCTCGCACTGAATGAAATCTACGCGGCGATCTGGTTCAAGTTCACAGATATTCGGGAGCTAGCCGAGAATATCGCACGTCTGCCGATGGATGAGATTGACCAGTACAAGGCTTTTGCGTCCTTGGTGAAGCAGGGGCAGAGTGCCGAGGAAATTGCCAGCCAGTTGGCATCACAGAACGGCTTGTCACCCAAAGGTTACACCAAGCGCGGTGGCATTGAAGCGATGGTTGGCTGGAACGCCGTGAAGAAGAACTACGGATAGAATTCCGAACAGCAAACCCCATCCGATGTAGGTCATCGGGTGGGGTTGTTTGATGTAAAGCCGCGCCAAGAAATTTGCGGCCAATGGCAATGCCATCGAGCGGTTGATTGCATTTGGGATGCAATCAGAGAGCAGAAAAACTTGGTTTTGCTTTTACAGAGGATTTAGCCTGAATTACTCAGCCAATCCTCGCGCCCATGGCGGACGCCGATAATCAGAATATCACCGTCTTCAATTTTGAAGATTATCACATGTGCTTTGAAAGGATGAACGCGAACGGGCGGTGAAAGCTCAACACGTTCCCGCGCCATGCGAGGGCTTTCGGATAGTAAGTCAAAAAGATCAAACAGCGCATCGTGGTAGAGGTCTGCTTGCGCCAGCCCGAATTGGTGAACACCTTCCGCATAGATGTTCACAATATCAATATCAGCCGCGTCGCTTAGCTTGTAATTCACTCAGTTAGCCCTGCCGCGGCGCGTCCAGCCGCGCGAATTTCTTCTTTTGAGCGGGTGCTAATACCACTTGCCAGCCCTTCATCAACCAGCTTTTGCATTGCCGCAATTTTGTCAGTACGCTCCTGATCACGGCGGATAAGATCGCGCACGTAATCGCTGGCGTTGCTGTAACGTCCAGTTTGGCTTTGCGCCTCAACCCAGATTTTCATGCCGTCCGGCAGGGATACATTCATTGTCGCCATAGTATAATCCTCCAGCCTTAAGTATGGCATATATTGGCAATGTTTGTCAAAAGGGCGCTTTTTGCACTCTCACGCTATCTTTCCGTCAAGGCGCTTTATTGAACGCGTCAAGCCGAGCAGGATGTTTCTGCTTTTGCGTCAGCAGTGGTCATGGCAACGGCGACGCAGATCGAGAAATTTGAAATCAAGCTGGACAGCTACGACGAAGGCATCGTCATTGCCTTGATGGAAAATCAGGAATTATTGGATACCGTGCGTAACGATATTGCCGCAATGCTGGCGCAAGCCTATGTTCTGGAAGATGGTCGCCGGGTGTTCAAAACCGAGGATGGCAAACAGGTGTTTGATGAGTTTGGAACCGAGGTCCAAGCCGGCGAAGTTGACCCGTTACAAATCGACGATAGCCGTCCATCATGGGAAGCATTTTCAGCTAAAAATGATCTTGAGCAATCTTTAGAAGCAGAGCGCGCACAAATATTTGAATTCCAAGAAAAGGTTGATAACGCCCGTGAACTAATTGCAGAGGGTGAAATTTCCGAAGCTGATCTGGAAGCCCTAGACGCAGACTTGCTGGACGCCATGTCAGCGACCGTTCGCGGGTTTAGAATCCATTGCGGTAACACCAGACCTAACGGTAGATGCCACGGCTCCGGCAGAGATGTCACAAATACAAAAAAACTGTAGTTTACGCCGTGGTGCCAACGCCTAACCTGTAAACTGGGAGGAAGGCGGGATTAGCCAGCGGCGCGGCGGCGTTCATTTCAGCTTCTTCGCCGCTTTCTCCAGCGCCGCCTGCTCCTTTGAAAGCGACTTGTTCAACCCCTCCAGGGCCAAATACAAAGCGGTCAGCGCGATCCCTTTGCCAATCAGCAGGGCTTTGGCTGTTTTCTTCGCTTTCACGTCCTTCGACTTGGCCTGCTTTTCGAGGTTTTTGAACGCCTTGTCGACTGTACTTTCCATCTTGGCAGCGCTGGTCACAATCTTCTTCTGCGCGGCCTGAAGATTTTCTATGCGTCCGAGTATGTCATTCACCTCGTCCATGGCCTTCGCGACCTTGGATTTCACGTCGAGGATCATGCCGACCGCTTTGTTCAGGTCCTTCGAGGCCTTGGTCTGCTCCGTCAATTGGGTCCGAACGCTCGAACCCCAGCGTTTGAAGTCGCGTGACGGCGTTCCCATCGGACCAGCAGCCACAGTTGGATACGGGATCGGCACCGGGGCCATTGGCGTCGGCGTGAGCACGACGTCCGGAAAGCCCAAATCCATTCCCATCATCTGCGTATTGGCGAACATGTGTCGTTTTCCTCACTGGCTGCGCGCGCCTCATGGCGCCAAGAGTAATACCTTTGGCTGCGACGGCACGATACGCGCCGAGGGGCCCATCCAGGCAATCAATGGTGCGTAGGTGCTCCCCGCGCTGGCTATCTCGGACGTCGCCCGACTTAAACAGGTGTTCATGCTCGACTGGCACTTGCCCACGTCCTGGTTCAGACGCTCGAGTTTCTTCGCAATCGCATTGCCGATCTCTGGCGGCGACTTGTCGATCAACCAAAACAGCACGTCGACCTGAGCCAGTTTCTTTTTCAGAACGCCATGCTGCTTTGCCCCTTTGCGCGCCTCGGTCAGCGCGAGATTGATCCGCTTTTCGATCGTCGCCCTGGCCTTCTTAATATTGGCCTTGCTCTCGGTGATTTCACTCGCCGCTTTTTCGATCTGGCTCTTGATTTCTTTTATCGAGAGCTTACTCAGTTCGGTCAGGAACTTGACCTCGCCGCTCGTCAGGTCGTGTTTTTTTGGGTTGAATTTCGGCATCATTTCATCTCCTGGCACCCAACTCTAAGGCACACCCCCTTACAGTATGTTGACCGACTTGCGATCGCAAATTACTGACGGTTTTCGCTTTTTCATTATGTCGATCAACCCCAGCTGCGTCAAGAGCGCGCCGGACTTTGGCTACTCCTCTCATTGACTTGGACTCCATTCCCATTTTTGGAATAAGGATCTGGCAATGCGCAAGGACAGGCGCCCGGTGAAGCCTCGTCGCTGGCCAGAACCATCATACTCTCCAAAACCAACTAATCAATTGAGCCCAGAATTCATGTCCGCGTTACTATCGGCTCCGAACAGGAGCCCTTGCCCTAAAATCACACGGGGCAAATAATTCTGGCTCTGACCGCAGTTGCTTGGGCGCAATGTCCGGTGCAGTGTAGAATTTGGTTTCCTCCCTGTGGCGTGTAAGCGCAACGTAAGTCAGGTTTTTGTCCATTGTTCGGCTGGACAGGACATAGCTTTATCAACGGTGCAACCTTGCGAGCGGTGGATGCTGACAGCAAATCCGTGGTCGATGGATGGGAATTGTTGGGGCGAGAATGTCAGAGACCGACTTTGCCCAGCTTCATCTGGTCTTGTCACGGTTTAGTTCCGGTCTCTTTAGAGCAATAATAGCTATGAAGGAGATTAGGAATGGCAATACGATTCACAGAAGAATTTCGCCGTGATGCGGTTCGCATTGCAACGACCAGCGGGCTGACAAGACCAAAGGTTGCATCAGACTTAGGGGTTGGACTTTCGACTCTGAACAAGTGGGTTCAGAAACATCCGTTGCCCGGCAGTGTATTGCGCAGCAATGCACGAGAGGGGGCACGACGATCTGATGTCTGGCCCCCATGAAGATGTTGAAAAGGAAAATATCAGACTTCGCAAAGAAGTGCGTCTGCTTCGTGAGGAGAGGGAGGTGTTAAAAAAGGCCACCATCCATTGACCGGCAGGGTATTGCGCAGCAATGCACGAGAGGTTTCTTTGCAGGCCAAAACCCCCTCTCGACGATGTAAACATCGACTGCCGGGCAGTGGATGAGATTTGCGTTCATCGATGCCTGGAAAGAAGTCTGGTCCGTCGAGTTTCTGTGCCGCGTTATGCAGGTCACGTCCCGTGGGTTTCGGGCGTGGAGGGTTCGCCCCCTGAGCCAACGGCAACGTCCCTCTCATGGTTTGCAAGGGCAAACCACTGCGGGCAATGGATGACATGGTGATTTTGTCCCATATTCGTGAGCAACACCGCCTTAGCTTGCACAGCTACGGGCGACCACGCATGACGGAAGAGTTGCAGGAACTGGGGCTGAATGTCGGGCATCGTCGGGTTGGGCGCTTGATGCGTGAGAACGATATAAAGATTATCAGAACCCGTAAATTCAAGGTCACAACGGACAGTAATCATGCCTTCAATATAGCACCAAACCTATTGGATCAGGATTTTGCTGCGGATGCGCCAAACCAGAAATGGGCGGGCGATATATCCTATATCTGGACCGCCGAAGGCTGGTTGTATCTGGCTGTGATCCTTGATTTGTATTCCCGACGTGTCATCGCCCTCTCATGGTTTGCAAGGGCAAACCACTGCCGGGTAATAGTTGGGCCGTTAGCAACCGCATGAAGTGCGACTTGGCAATTCGGGCATTGGATATGGCGGTGGCATTTCGTCAGCCACCTAAAGACTGCATTCATCACACAGATCGCGGCTCACAGTATTGTTCCAATGAATATCAGAAACGCTTGTCCAAATACGGGTTCTTGGTCTCGATGAGTGGCAAGGGAAACTGTTACGACAATTCCATGGTCGAGACCTTCTTCAAATCTCTCAAGGCAGAGCTGATCTGGCGCAACAGATGGGAAACCAGACGGCAAGCTGAGGGTGCCATATTCCAGTACATCAATGGGTTTTATAACCCACGCCGACGGCATTCATCGTTAGGAGGAAAAAGCCCCTTCTCATGGTTTGTTTCACAAACCACTGCCAGGCAGCGCTTGGCTTTTGAAAGAAAGGCAGCTTAAATCAATTGTGAGGTCGGAACGCAAACGGGACAAGACCAACCAGCAAGGATCGGATGTTTTCTGCCGAGCGGTTGATGCGCCTGAAACCGGATGATTCCATTGTCGCAAAATTCAGCAACACCAGATCGCGCCGTTTTGCCATGGCGAGTTGGCAGATAATCCGTTGGAGGGTCCGCAACGTCCTGCTGATCCACGCGTTACTCTTGACGTTAAGAAAGGGGGGCAACCATGAAACCCCGTTTCTTCCGCCTAAGCTTTATCTATTGGTTGGCCGTGCCGATAGCCGTTTACGGCGTATTCGTCGCCTTCGGGCTTCCGCACTCAATTTGGTCGTATAAATTTGTCGATAACGGTAGCCCGTATGATCCGTTCTTGGAACGCTATTACACGTCCTGCACTTATTGGGGGCCATACGGCGCGTTCACAATTCCAGCCAATCAGGGAAGCTGCCAGCTTGTCACTTTCTTCAAGGAAAGGGGACGCTAATGCTATTTTACCAACTGCACCCACGGCGTAATTGGGCGGCGTTTGAGGCCAAGCTCTTTGGTCAACTCGATACGCATCAAGCTCTTTATGACCGAAAGCACCGTGTCTGGCGATGCGCCATTGGCAATACTTGTTTCGCAATTCGCCCGTATTTCTGCATCAACGCCGTAAGGGCTGCGTTTAACCCAAAACTCGTCATATCCCATTGGCTCAAGCCACTCTTCAACGTCCTGTACATGTTCAAAATTTCTCATGAACACAGCGTATCACAAGCGGATTCTTCGGCGCAAATTTAGCCGCGTACCTGCCCGAAAAACAAAGGAGACTGCGATGTCCAGCATCACAGAAGACCTGAAACGAACCTTCGATCTGGTAAGTTTTCGCCAAAGGGCCAAAAGCCTATCGCGCCCTGCTGATCTGGAAAAAATGAGTGAGATCACCAAACGATATGCCTTTGAAGCCAACAAGCAGGAAAAGCTCTACCAACGCGATTATAAAACCCGTGTCGAAAAGGCATTGCAGGCGCGGATTGATAAAGCGGGCGCAAAGGATCGGTCATTCAAACACCGCTTGTTTGGCTCCGACAACTTCGACAAATCCGCCCTGACACGGCAAGCGCACCGCGATGTGCAACATGATCACTCTCGCCGCATATCGCAACTGGCAAGCGGTGAAACCCAAGAGCTTGATGTGTTGGTTTCAACCGCAGAACAACGCGATGCCACCAAGCAACAATTACGCGATAAAACCCGCGATGATTTTCAGCGTGCCACAGATCGGCGCGCGGGGCCGGAGCGGCGGCGATAGGGCTGACGTGCCATGAAATGATCAATCCAAAGCGTCAATATAGCCAACTAAGGCGGATATTATGGCGGCAACCAATACAGGAAGGAAAAGACTATGACAAAAGTTGATGAAACGGAAATCTCTGCGGTGCGCCAAAGCGTTACTGGAAGCAAACTGTCCGACAGTCAGTCCGATGAAAGCAAATCTTTGGCTGAGATTATGCATCGCGGTATTCGCAAAAACGGGAAGTTCCGTGAAAAGCTGACCGA
>QIGK01000025.1 GCA_003228875.1 Rhodobacterales bacterium | reverse complement strand
GTGGGCATACAGTCGGCTGGCGGCGCGGGCATGGCGCTGGCCCAATGGATGCAAGACGCCGCGCCGCCCTTTGATTTATGGGACGTAGACATCCGCCGCGTGCAACCGTTTCAGAAAAACCGCAGCTATTTGAAAGAACGTGTCACAGAATCTCTCGGCCTGCTTTACGCTGACCATTTCCCCTATCGCCAACCGGTCACATCGCGCGGCATTCGCCGATCCCCCATCCATCAACACTTGCTGGATCGTGGTGCGGTAATGGGCGAAAGCTCCGGCTGGGAGCGCGCCAATTGGTTTGCCATCGCGGGCCAAAAAGCCGAATATGAATACTCGTGGAAACGGCAAAACTGGTTTGAAAACGCAGCCCGTGAACACGCAGCTATCCGAAATGATGTTGGCCTGTTTGACATGACAAGTTTTGGCAAAACCCGAGTCGAAGGCCGCGATGCCTGCGCCTTTTTGCAACATCTCTGCGCCAACCAGATGGACGTTGCGGCTGGCAAAATCGTTTATACCCAAATGCTGAACCCGCGCGGCGGTATTGAGTCTGATCTCACTGTCATCCGCCTAAACGAAACCGCGTTTCTGCTGGTCGTGCCGGGGGCGACATTGCAGCGCGATCTGGCTTGGCTGCGGCGGCACCTGAACGACGAATTTGTAGTGATCACCGATGTCACAGCAGCCGAAGCAGTGTTCGCCATCATGGGCCCAAAAAGCCGAAATTTGATGCAAAAATATCCCCCAATGATTTTTCAAATACCGCGCATCCCTTTGGCACCGCTAAAGAAATCGAAATCGGCATGGGGCTGGCCCGCGCCCATCGCGTGACCTATGTTGGAGAACTTGGTTGGGAAATATACGCCCCCACCGACCAAGCCGCCCATATTTTTGAAGCCATTGATCAAGCGGGCATAACCCTGTGCGGGCTACACCTTCTGGACAGTTGTCGCCTTGAAAAAGCTTATCGGCATTTTGGCCATGACATCACCGATGAGGACCACGTTCTGGAGGCTGGCCTCGGCTTTGCTGTCAAAACCGAAAAACAATTCATCGGCCGTGACGCCGTTCTGAAAAAATGCGAATCCGGCCTTGAAACCCGCCTTGTTCAGTTCATTCTCGATGACCCCGAACCATTGCTTTACCACAAGGAACCGATCCTGCGAGACGGTAAAATTGTCGGCTATCTCAGCTCGGGTAATTACGGCCACCACCTTGGCGCTGCTATCGGCCTTGGCTATGTGCCTTGCAAATCCCAGTCAGCCGCCGATATTCTGGCCTCAGCTTATGAAATCGAAATTGCGGGCAAGCGCCATTCGGCCCGCGCCACTTTAAAACCGCTTTATGACCCCAAATCAACCCGCATAAGGATGTAACATGACCCGTCATCAAACCTTCCAAGACCTGCACCAACAGGGCTGCTTTATCATGCCAAACCCGTGGGATTTAGGTTCTGCCAAAATGATGGCGGGGCTGGGCGCGCATGCGCTGGCGACCTCCTCCGCCGCCCATGCCTTTACACTGGGCCTGCCCGATATGGGTTATGTGAGCCGCGAACAAGCCATGGAACATGCGGCTGAAATTGTCGCCGCCACGCCGCTGCCAGTTAACGGAGATCTCGAAAATGGTTACGGCGAAGCCCCCGAAACAGTCGCCGAAACCATCCGGTTGGCAGCAGAATCCGGCCTGTCGGGCTGCTCAATCGAGGACACCTCAATGGATGACCGCGTGGTCTATGATTTTGATCTGGCTGTGGAACGGATGCGCGCCGCTGCAGCTGCGGCCAAAGCCCTAAAAACCCCGTTTATTTTCACCGCCCGCGCTGACGGCGTCATGCTGGGCGCTTATGACATGGATGAAGCCATCCGCCGTTGCCAAGCCTATGAAGCCGCGGGCGCAGACATGGTCTATGTGCCAATCCCGCCCGCGATGGCTGATCTGGCGCGGCTGGTAAAATCAGTGAATATCCCCGTTAACGGCCTCGCCGCTGGCCCCTATCTCAAGCACAAAAAGGCAGATTTCGCGGCTGCCGGTATCCGCCGCATCAGCCTCGGTTCCGCCATCGCCCGCGCCACCCACAGCGTGATCAAAGACAGCGTTTCCGCCATGCTGGACCAAGGCGATTTCAGCCAAACTCGCGTCACCTTTGCAGGGTCAAAAACCGACGCGCTCCTGAAAGCATACCCATGAGACGCGCAGGCGGTCGCGCCGCGCGCCAAGCAATGCGCGCCGCACCGTTGGTTGAAGAAATGAAATCGGTTCGAAGCGGTATGGAGGGCGAACAATATAAACCCCTTTCAGACAGCGACATCGAGCAAATCCACGAATCCGTTCTTAAAATCCTCGAAACCATCGGCATCAAATCCGCCACGCCTGCCTGCATAGCAGCCTGCACCAATGTCGGCGCAACATTTAAAAATGAACACCTGCTTTTCCCCCGCCAACTGGTCATGGATACCATCAAAATGGCCAACCGAGACTTGACCCTGTGTGGCCGCACCCCTGAACACGACATCAAACCCCAAGGCATCAAAGTGCATTTTGGCACCGCAGGCGCGGCGGTGCATATTGTCGACGTGGAAAACAACACCTATCGCGAAAGCAATTTGCAAGACCTGTATGACGCCGCCCGCATTGTTGATAAAATGGACAACATCCATTTTTTCCAACGCCCCTTGGTGCCGCGCGATGTGATAGGCGAATTGAATATGGACCTCAACACCCTATACGCGTCGCTGTCCGGTACCCAAAAACACGTTGGCACCAGCATCACGCTGGTTGAAAACTGCAAACCGTTTATTGAAATGCTGTATATGGTGGCCGGCGGAGAAGCCGCATTTCGGGCGCGGCCCTTTGTGTCAATCTCTGCCACGTTTGTTGTGCCGCCACTGCGTTTCGCGGTTGAGGCTCTGGATGTGATCGGCGAGATGGTTAAAGGCGGGGTGCCAGTGCTGTTGCTTTCAGCCGGGCAAGCGGGTGCCACATCACCCGCCGCATTGGCCGGTTCAGTGGTGCAATCCTTGACTGAGGTTCTGGGTGGTCTAGTCTATATCAACGCCCTAAAACCCGGCGCCCCAGCCATTTTTGGCCCGTGGCCGTTTGTGTCAGACCTGCGCACTGGTGCCATGTCGGGCGGCTCTGGCGAGCAATCCCTGCTGATCGCCGCTGTCACCCAGATGATAAAATTCTATGATCTGCCCTGCGGGGTTCCCGCAGGCATGGCCGACGCCAAAATGCCCGACATCCAGTCAGGGTATGAAAAAGGCTGCACCACGGTAATGGTCGGTCTGGCTGGCGAAAACCTGATCTATGAGGCCGCCGGTATGCACGCCTCCCTACTGGGATTTTGCCATGAAAGCCTGATCATTGATAACGATATTCTGGGCCAATCCCTGCGCTGCGTGCGCGGCATTGAGGTGAACAAAGACACCCTGTCGCTGGACACAATCCGCGATGTGTGCCTCGGCGGGCCAGAGCATTTCCTCGGCCAGCCGCAAACCCTGAACCTGATGCAGCGCGAATATATCTAGGGGCTGACCCAGACAACACCGAAAAGGTGCTATCATGGGCAGTATGCGCAAGAGTCGTCTAAGCAAATATAAACAGAGCCGTCTGGTCGAGCATTTTGTTGCCGGAACTACGGCGCGAACTGCATCCAGTTTATGCGGGGTGAACCGGAAAACGTCGGCGCTGTATTTCCTGCGTTTACGCGAGATCATTGCTTATGAGCTGGAAGTGGAAACCGCCGACATGTTTGGTGGCGAGATCGAAGTGGATGAGAGCTATTTCGGCGGTAAGCGCAAGGGTAAGCGTGGACGCGGTGCTGCGGGCAAAATACCCGTGTTCGGTATATTAAAAAGGGGTGGGAAGGTTTATACCAAGATCATCCCGAACGCCGCCTCGGCAACATTGATCCCGATTATCGAAGGTAAAGTCATCCCCGACAGCATCGTGTATTCGGACTGCTGGCGCGGCTACAATGTGCTTGATGTCTCAGACTTCCACCACTTTCGTATCAACCATTCTAAGCTGTTTGCTGACCGTCACAACCACATCAACGGCATCGAAAATTTCTGGAACCAGGCCAAGCGTCATATGCGTAAATTCAATGGTGTTCCCAAAGCTCAATTTGGGTTATATTTGAAGGAATGTGAGTGGCGTTTTAATAACAGTGACCCGTCAAGTCAGTTATCCCAGCTAAGACAATGGGTTAGAGTGTATTTAAACTAGTTATCTGGGTCAGCCCCTATATCTATCCTGAAATCAGTGATCGAACCACACCCAAAGAATGGGAGGAATTGCAAAAACCCAAAATGCTGGACAAAGCCATTGCCGTGAAACGCCGTATTCTGGATGGTTATTTCCCCAACCATATTTCAGATGAACTGGACGCAGAAATCAGGGCTAAGTTTGATATTCAACTGCCAAGGGCCGCGATGAAAGCCCAGCGAAAATCCGGCTAAATACCCTCGACCAGCATCAAATCAGTGTCCGCCGCCAGCGCCCGAACCGCGCGCGCAGCTGTGTAACCGTCAGATTCGTAAAACCGGCGCGCCGCGTCCATATCATCAAGCTCGATGACAACGGAAATTCCGCGCAAATCGCCTTCGCGATGGTCAACGGCCGGGTTTCGCACCAAAACTTTGCCGCCATGTTCAGCAACAACCGACACGGACATTGCTACGAATTTTTGGAACATCTCCATGTCGTGAACACGAATATGTGCAATTAAATATGTTTTTGGCATGGTTTTTCCCTTTTCCAGATTCCGTAACCTTAACCGACTTTTCAGCAACAATGCATCTTTTTGAAATGTTGTTATGCTCTGGCTTTTCAAAACTGGCTTTCAGGATATCAGACATGCCAATCACAATAAGGCCCATCCCGTCCACCGCGTTTCTACGGATCACCGGCCCGTTTTATCGCGCCATTTATGCCAACGCCGTTGACAACGTTCTGCACGGGTCAACCCAGCCCGGCAGATTTTCGACTACGGCCCAAAAGACACTATATCTGAGCGCCTCTGAGCAGGGTGTCACGGCTGCAATGCTTGCCCATACCACCGCTGACACCCCCATCCGAACCACCGTCCGGCTTAAGGTTGATGCGTTAAATATCCTCGATCTGCGGGATGCTGCCGCCTGTGATCAGCTTGGCATCAACCCGAAAGACGCCGCACTACCTTGGCAAAACATTGTTAAACACAACAAGATTCCAACCTCCCAAATCCTTGCCGACCAACTGCGCGATCTTGGCGCTTTTGGCCTGATCGACCCGTCGCGCAAAGCCCCCGGGCTTTGGCATCTGGTGCTGTTTCGCTGGAATGACACCATCGGGCCACAGGTTTTTGTTGATCCTTAAAACCAGCACCTTGCCCATCTCGCCAACCCTGCTATAACCCTGAAAATCAAACGTTGAGGGCCAGCTTTGCTAACCAGCCGCCACCTTTTGGGCATCGAGGGCCTGTCAAAACAAGAAATCACCGCGATTCTCGATCTTTCCGAAACCTATGTGCGCCAGAATCGCCAGCCCAACAAACATTCCAATGCGTTGAATGGCCTGACCCAAGTTAACATGTTTTTTGAAGCCTCGACCCGCACCCAAAGCAGTTTTGAAATCGCCGGAAAACGCCTTGGCGCGGATGTGATGAACATGGCCATGCAGGCCAGCTCTATTACCAAAGGCGAAACCCTGATCGACACGGCCATGACCCTAAACGCCATGCATCCAGACCTGTTGGTGGTGCGCCACCCCCATTCCGGCGCCGTCGCCCTGCTGGCCGAAAAAGTCAATTGCGCGGTGCTGAATGCCGGTGATGGCCAGCACGAACACCCAACGCAGGCATTGTTGGATGCCCTGACGATACGGCGCGCCAAAGGCCGCCTGCACCGCCTGACCATCGCCATTTGCGGTGACATCGCCCATAGCCGTGTGGCCCGCAGCAATATGTTTTTGCTAGGTAAAATGGAAAACCGTGTGCGCCTGATCGGGCCGCGTACCCTGATGCCCGCAGGGGTGGATCAACTGGGCGTAGAGGTCACGGATAATATGGTTGAGGGGTTAAAAGGCGTTGACGTAGTGATGATGTTACGTCTGCAAAAAGAACGCATGGATGGTGGCTTTATCCCCTCGACCCGCGAATATTATCACCGCTGGGGCTTGGATGCCGCCAAACTGGCCAATGCCAAACCCGACGCCATCGTCATGCATCCCGGCCCGATGAATCGCGGCGTAGAAATCGACGGCGTGTTGGCTGATGACATCAACCGCAGCGTCATTCAGGAACAGGTTGAAATGGGCGTCGCGGTGCGCATGGCGGTGATGGACCTTTTGGCGCGGGGGTTACGGCGGCAGGAGAAGGACGTGATGGTATGAATTTCACCCTGACAAACGCCCGCCTGATCAACCCCGAAACCGGAACCGATACCCTCGGCGCATTACGCATTGAAAACGGCTTAATCGCAGAAATCCTCCCCGCTGGAACCGAAGGCATTGATTGCAACGGCAAATGCCTAGCCCCCGGCATCATCGACATCGGCGTCAAAATCGGTGAACCCGGCGAGCGCCACAAGGAAAGCTTTCGCACTGCCGGAATGTCTGCCGCAGCGGGCGGCGTCACCACCATGGTGACCCGTCCCGATACCACGCCTGCCATTGATACCCCTGAAATTCTTGACTTTTTTCGCCGCCGCGCTGCGGACATGGTGCCAGTTAACGTCTTGCCCATGGCCGCCCTTACCAAAGGCCGAAACGGGGCTGAAATGACCGAGATCAGCTTTTTGCAAGACGCGGGCGCGGTGGCCTTTACCGATGGTGATCGTCCCGTCAGCAACCCCAAGGTATTGCAACGCGCCCTGACTTATGCCGCTGATCTGAACGCGCTGGTCATGGCCCACCCGCAAGAACCAACGCTTTCACAAGGGGCCTGCGCCACCTCCGGCCCGCTGGCCACCAAAATGGGCCTGCCCGGGGTTTCTCCCATGGCTGAGCGTATACAGTTGGAACGCGATCTGGCATTGGTTGAAATGACCGGTGGTCGTTATCACGCTGACCAGATCACCACTGCCCATTCCCTGCCCGCATTACAACGCGCCAAAGACGCAGGTTTGCAGGTGACCGCCGGTATTTCCGCACATCATTTAACGTTAAACCAGTTTGATATTGAGGGCTACCGCACCTTTTTCAAACTCAAACCACCCTTACGCTCTGAGGATGATCGCTTGGCTATGGTTCAGGCCGTTTCAACCGGCCTAATTGACATTATTTGCTCAATGCACACCCCCCAAGACGAAGAATCAAAACGCCTGCCCTTTGAAGAAGCAGCTTCCGGCGCAGTGGGGCTCGAAACCTTGCTGCCCGCTTGCTTGCAACTGGTCCATGCCGAAGCGTTAACATTGCCGCAACTTTTTCGAAACCTTTCCTTAAACCCAGCAAAATTGCTAGGCTTGGCTTCTGGCCGGCTTGCAATTAGCGCGCCTGCTGACCTAATCCTGTTTGATCCTGATAAACCCTTTGTGTTGAACCGCAGTAATCTGTTGTCAAAATCCAAGAATACGCCCTATGATTTGCGCAGGATGCAAGGCAGCGTTCTTAAAGCCTTTGTTTCTGGCAAACAAGTTTGGGGGCCAACATGATACCAGCCGTATTTCGTTTTTGGGGGGCCCAACCGGGGTGGGAGGCCGCGTGGCCATCGCTGCTGGTTATTCTGATCATCGCCTATCTGCTTGGCGCCATCCCCTTTGGCATGTTGGTTACCAAATTCATGGGGCTGGGAAGCTTGCGCAACATCGGTTCGGGCAATATCGGGGCAACAAATGTGCTGCGCACCGGCAATAAAAAGGCCGCCTTGCTCACCCTTTTGCTGGACGGAGGCAAAGGCGCAGCCGCAGTTTTGATCGCGCGGGAATTTTACGGAAACGAGGCCGCACAGGTCGCGGCACTTGGCGTGTTCCTTGGCCATATCTTTCCGGTTTATTTACTTTTTCGAGGCGGCAAAGGCGTTGCCACATTACTTGGAATTTTACTTGCATTTAACCTTTGGGTTGGCTTGGCCGCTTGTGCAACATGGCTGGCCACCGCAGCAATTTTCCGGTTCTCGTCCCTCGCCGCCCTTATCGCCGCGGCTTCTGCACCAGTCTGGCTATGGGTTTTCGGGTTTACCGCGACCACCGGATTGGGCCTGCTTTTGGCAATTCTGGTGTTCCTGCGCCATGCCCCGAATATCGGGCGATTGCTAAAACGGACCGAGCCAAAAATCGGCCAGAAGTAACCTGTCAAATTGTCAGATTACCCCTGTTAAATCGACTTTTTTACCTACCAAATTGACAGAATTAGCCTGCAAACTGTCTAGTTTTATAGGTGAATTTGACAGGTCTAATAGCTGTATTCCGCATAAACGCGGTTAATATCACCGCCCCATTCGCCCTTAAACAGCCGCTCCAGCTTTTTGGCCGGGGAAAAACCACGGTCTACAACTTCTTGCAAAGCGTTCAGAAAATGGGTCTCATCCGGGATTAATCCACCAGCCCCAGGCTTGGCACGGGCCTTTAAACCAGCCTCGGCAATACCCAGCAATTCTTTGGAAATTTCCAAAACCGAACGGCCACCCAGCTCTGCTTGCAAACCGTTTTTGGCAACATCACGCCGCAGGTTTTCGCGCTGTTCTGCGCTCCAGCCTTTGCAAACATCCCACGCTGCATCCAATGCATTTTGATCATATAAAAGCCCAACCCAAAAAGCCGGAAGCGCACATATTTTGCGCCATGGCCCGCCATCTGCGCCGCGCATTTCAAGGAATTGTTTGATCCGCGCTTCGGGGAATGCGGTTGTAAGATGGTCCGCCCAATCGGATAATGTCGGGGTTTCACCGGGCAAGGCTGGCAGTTTTCCAACCATAAAATCTCGAAAAGACATGCCCAGCGCATCAATGTATTTGCCGTCTCGATAGACAAAATACATAGGAACATCAAGGGCATACTGGACCCATGCCTCAAACCCAAACCCGTCTTCAAACACAAAAGGCAACATGCCGGTGCGGGCTTTGTCGGTATCTTGCCAAATGCGCGCCCGCCAGCTTTGGTATCCTGTCAACTTACCTTCAAAGAATGGTGAGTTGGCAAAAAGCGCGGTGGCGATGGGCTGCAAAGCCAAGCCAACTCGCAGCTTTTGCACCATGTCGGGTTCGCTTGAAAAATCCAAATTCACCTGAATGCAGGTGGTGCGATACATCATTTGCGTGCCGTGCGAACCGACTTTTTGCATATGCGGCGTCATCAGTTTATAACGGCCCTTGGGCATCATCGGCATCTGTTCTGCCGTCCAGTCTGGCGCGGCCCCCATGCCAAAAAACTTCATGCCTAAATTCTCAGAAATGTCTTTAACTTCGCGCAAATGATCATTGGCCTCATCACAAGTTTGATGGATGGTTTCCAGCGGTGCGCCGGAAAGTTCCAGCTGCCCGCCCGGTTCCAACGAGACATTAGCGCCATTTTTTGTCAGGCCGGTCAGGTTGCCTTCTTCTACGACTTCTGACCAACCATATTTGTCCCTAAGCCCTTGTAATAACGCTTTAATTGAACGCTCTCCATCAAAGGGGATCGGTTCAAACGTGTCTTTACAATAGCCGAATTTTTCGTGTTCGGTGCCAATGCGCCAATCTTGTTTTGGCTTACATCCATCAGCCAAAAGCTGCGCTAATTGGTCATGGCTCTCAATGGGTCCGCCGCCGGTTTGAGGTATGGACATTGGCACTCTCCCTTATTGGTTTCAGAGACACTTAAGCCTGAAATTCTGCCCGCGCAAGGCAACAATAAAAGTTTATCTACCCTTTTCCCAAATCGTCTCGATAACAAGCGAATTCGTGCGAATGGCGCGGCTTATCCGCTCAACACCCAAGCCCGGCAACGCGCTAAACGACTCGATCAAACGATCAGCACCCTGCGCATTAAACGGGATCAAAACCGGCGGCCCTTCAAACACATAAAGCACCCAGTTATGGCTGCCGCTGCGGGTTGGCGACACGTCGATTTTACGAATGGAATCGAGGCTGACAACCCCGCCCAAATGCGGCGCAAGATAGGTGATATTACGTTCGTCGATCTCTACCAATCCGGGGCCAGACGCATCGCTGCGCAGGTTTGTCCGCAAAAGAGCCACGTAAAACAGGCTTCCCAATACAGCAACCAAAGCCATACCAAACAGCGCCATAAACCAGCTTGCCCAAACGAATGCCAGCCAAAAAATTCTGAGCGTTGCCAATAGAAAAACACCGATCACGATCGGTTCTTGCCAGCGTTTCAAAGTTTGGATTGCTTCGGGGCGAAAAATGGGCATATCAGTCCTTTGCGCTAAACAGGGTTGGGCATATCAGTCCTTTGCGCTAAACAGGGTTATGACATAAGTGCCAACCTGTTCAAATCCAATAGCACGATAAGCACGAATAGCCGCTGCGCTGGCCGAAAATTTAATGGCGCTTGTCATCCCAGTTTTCCTGATCTCAGCCAAACGCGAGACAAACCCGCAAGCCCCTGTTTTTAGGCCATTTTCCAGCGCTGATTCGTCACCGGGAATTGCTTCGCGCATCATTGCCAATCTCCCAAGGCTTGTTGCCAAGCGGTCATCGCTGCAATCGCGGCTGTGTCGGCGCGCAAAATGCGCGGCCCAAGGCTTATCGCGACGGTTTGGTTCAACGCATTCAGTGCCGCAACTTCTTCTTCGGAAAACCCACCTTCTGGCCCGATAATGATTGCCCATTTCCCACCTGTTTTGCCCTTTAACGCTTGTGCGGCTGGCAAGGCATTTCGGCGCTCATCACAAAACATCAATTGCCGGTCGTTTGGCCATGTTTCTAGCAGCGCTGTCAGCTTGACGGGGTCTTTGACATCGGGAACAAAGGTGGCACCACATTGCTCGGTGGCCTCAATCGCGTGGGTCTCTAGCCGTGCCATATTAAGCCTGTCGGAATTGGTGTATCTGGTCAAAACCGGCAGGATTTGCATGGCCCCCATTTCAACCGCTTTTTCAACAATAAAGGCAGTGCGTGCCTTTTTAACCGGAGCAAAAACCAGCCACAAGTCCGGCGGATATTGCTGCGGTTGGGTTTGTTTTTGCAATGCAAGCAAGCCTTTGCGTTTGCCTGCGGAGGCGACCTGTGCCAGCCATTCGCCGTCTCTGCCATTGAATACCAAAAGCGGATCGCCGGGTTTTAGCCGCATAACCCCAAACAGGTAATGTGCTTGGGTCTGACCAACCGGAACGGCACTATCGACCAGCAATGCAGCCTCTGTAAATAAACGGATTTTTGCCTTACGCGCCACCTAGCGAACCGTTTCGAATTCACCTGTTTCGGGGTTTATCGCCATTAACCCGCCATCACGGATATCATGCCAAATCCCGTGCAGGGTAAGTTGACCCGATTCAATGGCATCGCGAATAAAGGGAAAACCTTGCAAGTTTTCAAGCGCAATCACCACACCCATATGTTCCAGCGCAGTGATGCGTTTCTGGTCATCTTGAATGTCTTTTACCCGTTCATAACCGGATTGCAAAATATCAACCCATTTGCTGACAAAACTGTCCGGCGAGGGCACAATTTCCTTGCTGTAAATATCATGGCAATGCTGGACCCCACCACATTGGGAATGGCCCAGCACGATCAGATGTTCGACCTTTAAAACCGTTACCGCAAATTCAATCGCGGCAGATGTGCCGTGATGGGCATCGTCCTGTGCAAAGGGCGGCACCTGATTGGCGATGTTACGATGGATGAAAAACTCGCCGGTTTCTGCTCCAAAAATGGAGGTCACATGCACGCGGCTATCGCAGCACGAAATCACCATGGCTTTGGGGTGCTGGCCCTCATCTGCCAACTTTACGATTTCTTCTTTACGCGCCTCATAACGGGTAGATTTCCAGTCAATATAACGCTCAATCAGATATTCGGGTAAAGGGGAAACAGCATTCATGTTGGCCAATCCTTAACAATTTGGGTCAGAATTGTTTTAGACCACCCGACAGGTTGGGTTCAATATCTTAAATAAAGACAAAGTCCCCAGATATATCTGCAATATCTGTGATGCCAGCCAGTTTTATCACGTTTGTTGTGGTGCCGGTGCTAAACTCCAATTGAATATAACCATTTGTAACGTCGTAAATCGAGACCACCATGTCGCCGATGCCAGAACCCCATGCACCTGTTTCAATTTCCAGTGTGTCAATCCCCGCTTCAAAATCGCGGATTTTGTCTTTGCCATCCCCAACATTAAACACAAACGTATCTGCACCCGCGCCACCGATCAGCTTGTCCATGCTGCGGCCGCCAACCAGCCGGTCATCGCCATCACCGCCCCAGATTAAATCCCTGCCAATACCGCCAAAAAGAATGTCATCGCCAGCGCGCCCCAGCAGCGTGTCGCGCCCAGCATTGCCATAAAGCGTATCATTGCCATCATTACCCCTCAGGGTGTCATTTCCCTTATTACCCCTCAGGATGTCATCGCCCCCAAAGCCACGAATCATATCATCACCTGAGCCACCAATAATGATGTTATCTGCGTCGTTGCCTTTGATAATATCATCGCCGCTTCCGGCAAAGAAATTTTCAATGATGGTACCCCGCGCGATGATCATATTGTTAACCTCACCACCTACGCTTGAAATGCCTTCCTCTGCCAGATCAACCACCATATCGGCGGTTTCGGTTTTGAATTTGATCCAGTCAATCCCGCCTTCGTCATAAATGGTAAAGGTCATGCTGCTTAGGTCGATAGAATCGAAATACCCACCCGCGTTGGAGTCTTCGCCATAAGTGGTGTTGCCGATGCGCAGGGTTCCGGTGGTTCCGTAAAGGGCCTGAACCGCCAGTATATCCGCCTGCATCGGTGTGGCGGCATAGGCAAAAGAGGCATTCACAGAAGTGTTTTCGAATTGAGAAAAATATGACATCACCGAAATTTGCCATGAATCATTCAGGTAATTATTGTCGCCACTGTGGTTTTCGGCATAAGTTGCCGCGCCATTGTAATTTCCCGCATGGCCAAGCCCCAACGCATGGCCAATTTCATGCATATAGGTTTGGAATGAAAAGGAATTCAAGTTACCGACATCGCCGCTTATCCAAGCTGTTTCAATTTCGATATCGGCGCTGATAAGCGTGTTGCCGGTTCGAAGGGTGGATGCATAAGCGCCGCCGCCCGTATCGCTATCGCCAAATGTAATATCCGCGCCGCCAACAACACTATTGAAATTAAGGCCGGTAACCATTTCAGCGCTGCTTCAGCAAAAAACAGGCTATCGGTGGTTAGGCCCGAAAGATCAACCGTGATTGTGCCACCTGTGGGAACATCAAAACTGCGCTCGATGCCTCCGTAAAAGGTATTGGTCAGCTGAAAAGCCACCTGGTCAGGCGTAAAAATTGGCAGCGCCATGGCTTCAAAGGTTTCGATCTGGCCGGCCGATTCGCCTGAAAGAAACTGCATATTCGACAGGGTTTCGTCCTCTGAACGTGTGACACTAACATCAATTTTCATAACTCGACCCTTCAATGATTTTGATCGCCACGATAAATCTTACAATAAGAAAACGATAAAAATACTATTCCAATATTAAAACAAGTGCACAGAAAAACTTAACGCAATTTGCCGTTGTGTTAATAACGGTGTCAACTACAGATGCAGTAAAGTTTTATTACAAAAACGTTCACCCCCAAATACCGTTGCAATTCTACTCTGTGCCCGCCATATATTATGCAAAGCACGGAGCAGACATGAAAAATTATCTCGAATTTGAAAAAGGCTTGGCCGAGATCGAAGGCAAAGCCGAAGAATTGCGATCTATGGCCCGCCAAAACCCCGAGATGGACATCGAGGCTGAGGCCGCTGCGCTGGATATTAAAGCCGAAGCTTTGTTGATCGAATTGTATAAAAACCTGACACCTTGGCGCAAATGCCAAGTGGCGCGCCACACTAGCCGCCCGCATTGCGTTGACTATATCAATGGGCTGTTTCAGGAATATGTGCCTTTGGCAGGTGACCGGAATTTTGCCGATGATCACGCCGTAATGGGCGGTCTGGCGCGGTTTAACGACCGGCCCGTGGTAATTCTTGGCCATGAAAAAGGCAATGATACCAGCTCACGCATTGCCCGTAATTTTGGCATGGCCCGACCCGAAGGATATCGTAAAGCCATTCGTCTAATGAAACTGGCTGACCGTTTTGGCCTGCCGTTGATCACATTGGTGGACACACCGGGCGCCTATCCCGGCAAGGGTGCCGAAGAACGCGGCCAATCAGAGGCCATCGCCCGTGCCACCGAAAAAAGCCTGCAAATCGGCGTGCCGGTGGTTTCGGTGATCATTGGCGAAGGTGGTTCCGGCGGTGCGGTGGCGTTTGCCACGGCGGACCGTCTGGCGATGCTGGAACACTCAATCTATTCGGTGATCTCACCCGAAGGCTGCGCATCTATATTGTGGAAAGACGCTGAGAAAATGCGCGAAGCCGCTGAGGCCTTGCGCCTGACTGCCCAAGACCTGAAACAGCTTGGCGTTGCTGACGTTATTATCCCCGAACCTGTGGGTGGCGCACAACGCGACCCTCAAGCAGCCATCGCGGCTGTGGGCGAAGCGATTGAGGGCATGTTAAAAAGCCTTGAGAAAACCCCCGCCAAAAAGCTGATTAGCGATCGGCGCAAACGGTTTCTGGAACTGGGTAAAAAATCACTCGCTGCCTGATTTACCAAAATCAAATCCGGCTTCGACCATAAGACGGTTGGAATTTTCCTCAACCACATCTTCCAATTTGGCCAGAAATTCTTTCATTGGCAGACCTGCGGGGATCGGCTCCAGAAATTCAAAGACAGCAGTGCCCGGTTTGCGATAAGGGCTACGCCGTGCCCAAAATACCCCAGTATTTGTGGCAGCAGGCACACAATCCAACCCAAAGCGTTCATACAAAACCCCAGCCCCGACTTTGTATCGCGCCTTGGCACCGGGCAAAATCCGGGAGCCTTGCGGGAAAATTGTAACCTGCCCAGCTTCGGTTTTTTTACCCGACTCAACATTGTCGACCATTTGCTTGATCGCCCCGCCTTTTTTGCTCCGTGTCACGGGCGCCGCCCCGACCCTTAGCGCATATAACCCAATAACTGGCGCCCATTTCAATTCATTTTTCATGATGAATTTGGCCCGGGGCAAGGCATAATGCACCATCAAAACATCCAGAAAAGACATATGTTTGGAACAGACAATCACGTTGCCGGTTGGTGCGGTTCCGCGAAATTCGACCTTTAGGTTACAGATCACTTTTAAATACCAAAAAATTACTCGGCAATAGCTGTTCATCACCCAATAAGCCCCGCTTCGCGACCAAATCGCAGCAGGGGACAGCACAACCCCCATCACCAGCATGGTGCTATACATCAGAATATCAAAAATAACCGAGCGGATAAGCAGCATTAATTTTCCTTTAAGCAGCGCGGCGCAAATGCCGTGTGGCGGCTACTTGGGTGGCCACAAATGCGGTTATTGCTGCCAAAACAGGAATTGAAACCGGTAAAACCCAGTGCAAGCCAACAAAAGTCAGGTTTGCCAGAATTTCGCCAGAGCCTTGCAAAGTCGGATATGGGAACATCACCAGCATTGCCAGCGCTGCCCCGACAATCGCGCCCGCCAAGGTCCGAAAGGTAATGCGCCGCACAAAAGCCCGCGCGATATACCCATCCGTGGCCCCGATCAAGCGTAAGGTTTTGATAATCGAAGCACTTGCTGCCAGCGATGCATTGGCAGCAAGCGTAACAATAATTGCCGTGGTGCCAGCAACCAGCATCAGCGACACCAGCGCCATCAAACGCAACTGGTTTGCAGCACTACGCAAAGGTTGGCGCCATTTGCTATGGTCGTCAAACCGCGCGCCGGGTGCTTCAGCCGCTAATCGGAGTTTAAGATTTTCAACATCCGGCCCATCGCCAAGCACGACAACTTCGATCAATTTTGGCAAAGGCAGCGTATCAATCGGCAGGTCTTCGCCGAGCCAAGGCGCCAGCAAAGCCGCTTGGGCCTCATCATTCAAAACTTCGGCGCTGGCAATGCCCGGCGTGGTGCGCAACGCTTTTAACGCTGCCTCGGTTTGCATGTCGATCTCGTCCATTGGCGCAACAATGCGCACTGTGGCGGTTTGGGCCAGCTCCAAAGACCAGCGATCGGCAACGCGATCAACCGCCAACGCCAACGCCAAAGCAAAAACCGCGATAAACGCCATCGCAGCCGCCGCAGAAAATGTCAGCCACGCAGAATTGCCGCGCGGTGGCACGATCTTATCCGAAGCGCGACTGCCAAACAAAAATTTTAGAGTGCGGACCATTATAACCCTGCACCGGCAAGCTGCAAATCACCATTTTTTAGCCGCAATACTTTGGCTGATACGCGGCCTTTGGCAGCGCGAATCAAACTAAGATCATGGGTGGCCAATAAAATGGTCTTTCCCATTTTATTTAATTCAATCAACAAGGTAAGCAGACGTTCCGCCATCTCCCAATCGACATTTCCAGTGGGTTCATCAGCCACGATCATATCAGGTGACATAATCACCGCACGCGCAAGCGCAAGGCGCTGCCGCTCGCCCCCCGAAAGCTGATCGGGCATGGCGTCAATCCGATGGCTCATGCCGACCCAGTTCAACAAATCCCCCAGATTATCCATATTTTCATCAATATCGCGCCCTGATACCTTTAACGGCAAGGCAATATTTTCCTGCACGCTCAGGTGATCAAGAAACTGGCAATCCTGATGAACAACGCCAATTTTACGCCGCATATTGGAAACCTGGTCTCGGGTCATTTGGGTAACATCCTGACCAAATATTTCAATTGTCCCCTGTTGGGGGCGCAATGCCAGATAACACATTTTCAAAAAGGTGGTTTTTCCGGCCCCGGAAGGACCGGTCAAAAAATGGAAAGAACCGGCAGGTAATTCCTGCGTTACATCCCGAATAATTGGCGTAGAACCATAACCAAAAGCGGCATTAGTAAGCGAGATCACGTGTTTCTCCATCCGAATTTGCGTGACAATCACACGTCAAGGCGGCAATCTCAACCCCGTGATGATCACAGCGGCGTTTGGGCTATCAAACTAACGGCTCGTGGACTATATTTGAGGCAAATCAATCGAAAAACGGATTGAGAGACAGGATTTTTTATGCGGATAACGTGCCCTAACTGCGAAGCCCAGTATGATGTAAGCGCATCTGCCATCCCTCCCGAGGGGCGTGAAGTTGAATGTAGCGCATGTTTGAAACGCTGGAATCAACTGCCCGAAGGCGTGGCACCGATGGTTGAAATTGCCGAAACAGCTGACTTGCCAGAACAATCCGTGGTGCAAGAATTTACGCCTCGGTCAGAACCACCAGCACCCGCAAACGAAATCACACCAGAGCCAGAGCCAGAGCCAGAGCCAGAGCCAGAGCCAGAGCCAGAGCCAGAGCCAGAGC
>QIGK01000117.1 GCA_003228875.1 Rhodobacterales bacterium | reverse complement strand
GTAACGCCTGACGCGACGTGCCGCGCAATATGACAAATCCGGCGACGCACATTTTAACCTGATTTCCGCTTTGCACAAATCGGTGCGGGGCTCCGACCCCGACGCAGCACTTTACTGGTTTGCGCGGATGTTAACCGGCGGCGAAGACCCGCGTTATCTGGCGCGGCGTATCACTCGCATGGCCATTGAGGATATCGGCCTTGCCGAACCCGATGCGCAACGCCACTGTCTTGATGCTTGGGCCACCTATGAACGATTGGGTTCCCCCGAGGGCGAACTGGCGCTGGCGCAGGCTGTGGTTTTTCTTGCCCTAGCCCCCAAATCAAACGCGCTTTATGCAGGGTATAAAAACGCCATGGCGTCAGCCAAGAAAACTGGCTCGGAACCGCCGCCCAAACATATTTTGAACGCGCCAACCAGCCTGATGAAAGATCAGGGTTATGGAGATGGCTATCAATATGACCATGACGCCGAAGACGGGTTTTCCGGCCAAAATTATTTTCCAGAGACCATGAAACGCGGGGTTTATTACCTGCCAGCAGAACGCGGTTTTGAGCGCGAGTTGAAAAAACGGCTCGACTATTTTGCCAAGTTGCGCCAAAAGCGCGGCAAGGAATAGGGGGCGATTATGCCGGTCATTTTGCAAGTCGCCCTCGGTGGGGCCATTGGTGCGGTGCTGCGTTTTGGCAGCGTCAAAACCGCCACGCAAATGTTTGGTGCTGGCTTTCCCTATGGCACATTATTTGTGAATGTCGCGGGGTCATTACTGATGGGTGTTTTTGCAATATTCCTGCTCGACAAGCTTGATGGGCGTTATGCCCCCTTGCTGATGACCGGTATTTTGGGTGGCTTCACCACGTTTTCGGCGTTCTCACTGGATGCAATGAACCTGATTGAAAAGGGCCGCATGATGCTGGCCGGAATTTACATGGGCGGCTCGGTCGCTCTTGCCATACTTGCGTTGGTCGCGGGCATGGCCCTAGCAAAGGCGATGATATGAGCGGCGTTCAATTCGTAACCGTAGATGATGACGGCCAAGATCAGCGGCTTGATCGCTGGTTTAAGCGGATTTTCCCGCATATCAACCAAGGGCGTATTGAGAAAATGTGCCGTAAAGGCGAGATCAAGGTGGAGGGCGCGCGGGCAAAATCTAACACCCGTCTGGAAACCGGTCAATCGGTGCGAGTGCCACCTTTGCCTGAACCCGGCGTGCAGCATTCCAGCCCGAAATTCACTTTTATCTCTGATGAAAATCGAAAAATGATCCGCGATTGTGTGATCTATAAAGACGAACACATCATCGCCATCAACAAACCCGCGGGCCTGCCAACCCAAGGCGGCACCAACCAAACCTTGCATGTGGATATGCTGTGTGAGGCGCTGATGTTTGATATGGAAACCAAACCAAAACTGGTCCATCGGCTTGATAAAGACACCTCCGGCGTGTTGCTGTTGGCGCGCACCGGCAAAGCCGCCAAAGGGCTGGCCAAAGCATTGCAAGACCGCGAGACCCGCAAAATTTATTGGGCGCTGGTGGCGGGGCGGTTGCCTAACCGGGTTGGCACTGTGCATTACGGCCTTGTTAAATCCGCAGGTCATGGCCCCAATAATGCGGGTGAAAAGATGCATTTCATCCATCCGCGAGAGGTCGAAAATACCCCGGGCGCAAAACGTGCCACCACCGATTACGCAGTGATCGAGACCATCGGCACCCGCACCACTTGGGTGGGTCTATCGCCGATCACCGGCCGGACCCATCAACTGCGCGTCCATATGGCCGAACTTGGCTGCCCGATTATTGGCGACGGTAAATATGGTGGATCGAGCCAGTCAAACGATGGTGAGG
The DNA here is from genome assembly GCA_003228875.1 of Rhodobacterales bacterium. Classification (GTDB taxonomy): domain Bacteria; phylum Pseudomonadota; class Alphaproteobacteria; order Rhodobacterales; family Rhodobacteraceae; genus UBA3077. The sequence continues at coordinate 11,650 of QIGK01000117.1, read as the reverse complement.
GTTGGGGCGCGCAAATCGGCGGTGACATCAGCCGCAAAATGCACCTGCATGCGCGCTCAATCACCTTTAACCATCCGGTGACCGGCAAGAAAAACATGATGATAGAGGCTGACCTGCCCGACCATATGCAACGCAGTTGGGATATGTTCGGCTGGGATCTGAAATGGGCCCCCAAAGACCCGTTCAAGATATTCGAATGAACGATCTTCGCCTTGTTGTGTTTGACATGGACGGCACCCTGATCGACAGTCAGGATTTTATTCTGGCCGCTATGAAACGCGCTTTTGCACAGGCGGATTTCCCTGAACCAAGTCGCGCTGATGTATTGGCAATTGTCGGTCTGTCGCTGGATGCAGCGGTTTCGGTTTTGTTGCCGGACCTTTCGTCAAAAGGAAATGCCAATGCTGTTAAGCTTTATAAACAAAGCTTTCTGGATTTGCGGGCAGAGCAGGGTGAGGACCATCATGTGCCGATGTATCCCGGTGCTCGTGCAGCGCTGGAACGCCTGCACCGTCAGGAAAAAACCTTGATGGGCGTAGCCACAGGCAAGGCAATGCGCGGGTTGCTCCATTCTTACGACAGCCATGACCTGCACAAGTTTTTTGTGACCTCACAAACCGCGGATGGTCACCCGAGCAAACCGCATCCCTCAATGCTGCACAGTGCTTTGCACGAAACCGGCGTTGATGTGACCCGGGCAATCATGGTTGGCGACACCGAATTTGACATTGAGATGGGCGTCGCAGCCGGGTTTGCCACTATCGGCGTTAGCTGGGGTTATCACTCGGTTGAGCGCATCAAAGCTGCGGGTGCCGATATAATCATTGATGATTTTTCAGAACTGGATACCGCGCTGGAGCGGTTGTGGCGCTGAATATGGTATTTGAAGTCAAGCGGTTTTGGGATGGGACAAGCGCGCCACAAGTTGAGGGCGGTTTTGCTGTTATGCTGGACCAGCGCCCCCTGAAAACACCCCTGAAAAACCCTGTAATTGTGCCCAGTCAAGGTTTTGCTGACCAGATTGCGCTTGAATGGGCGGCCGTAGACAGCAAAATCCTGAAACATCTGATGCCTTTTACCCGTTTTGCCGAAGCTGCAATTGACGCCGCCAGCTCGGAATACCAAGAAATTGTCGATAATCTAACCAGCTATGGCGAAACGGATTTGCTGTGTTATCGTGCTGAAACACCGGTTGAGCTGGTTGCCAGACAAGCCAAAAACTGGGATCCGTTGCTGGCATGGGCTGCGCATAACCTTGCTGCGCCACTCAGTGTTACCCATGGGGTTATTGCAATACCACAACCGCGCGGCAGCCTTCAAAAACTGCGTGAATGTGTGGAACAATTTGATCTTTTCCAACTCACTGCGTTTTATGATCTGGTTAAAATCTCCGGCTCGCTGGTGATTGCGCTGGCAGTGTCACGCAACCACATTGACGCTGCAACCGGGTGGCAACTTTCCCGAGTCGATGATGCGTGGCAAATCGAGCAATGGGGCACCGATGACGAGGCCCAGGTTCTGGCCGATTCCCGCCAGCAGAACTTTGAAACCGCCGATCTGGCACTGAAACTGTTAGCCAAATAACAAATAAACGTAAAAAGATTCGCCCACGCGCCTGCCAGTAAAACCGCAATTCGCTTATGGCCCCAATTTTTGGCAAAGTTTAAGGTTGTCTAAGGTGTTTTTGGGTAAAGGTTGATGACCTATAATTGGATTCTAACATATTGACCGGTTCGCCAGCAATTGCAGGTTGAAACGAATCACGTATGTAGCAACAAAGACCTTTTTAATCTGACAATTTTGTTAGAAAAGCGAAGCTACTTCAAATTGGACAGTAAATAAGATGATTTAACTTCAAGAAACGGCTTATTTAAGGTCAATAATACGGACCTAACGTCAGAAATTCGAATGAAGCCTTGACGTTTAGCGACTGAATTGTCCAAGATTGCCGCAGCCACCCGTCAGGGTAGGTGCATCTAAATTCGCTTCCGACAATTTTTGGCGGGGCGCCGGGGTATCACCCGGTCCAATGGGAGAAGTAAAAAATGAAAAAATCACTATTTATTAGCACGCTTGCAGCTGCTGGCATGGTTGCCGGTTTCGCGTCAGCGGGCACTTTGCAAGACATCCAGGCTGCTGGTGTTCTCAAGTGTGGCGTAGGCACCGGCACTGCCGGCTTCGCAGCACCTGACGCAAGCGGTTACTGGGAAGGCATCGACGTAGCAGTATGTCGCGCCGTTGCAGCCGCAGTATTGAATGACAAAGACGCAGTTGAATTTGTGCCTTTGACATCCAAAGTTCGTTTCTCGTCGCTGAATTCCGGTGAAGTTGATATGCTTTCGCGTACAACCACTTGGACATTCTCACGTGACGTTGACTTGGCGCTGACATTTGTTGGCATCAACTACTATGATGGCCAAGGCTTCATGGTTCCAAAAGATCTGGGCGTTTCTTCCGCTCTGGAACTGGACGGCGCAACTGTTTGTATTCAAACCGGCACAACAACTGAGTTGAACATTGCGGATTACTTCCGTGTGAATGGCATGACCTATGAGCCAGTGCCAATCGACACAGCTGCAGAAGCTCAAGCACAATATCTTGCTGGCGCTTGTGATGTTTACACCACAGACTCCTCTGCTTTGGCGTCTTCACGTTCGACATTCGAAAATCCGGATGCGCACGTGATGCTGCCTGAAATCATTTCCAAAGAACCACTTGGTCCACTTGTGCGTCATGGCGACGACCAATGGGCTGACGTTGTTCGCTGGACAATGAATGCTTTGATCGCAGCCGAAGAGCTGGGCATCACATCTGCCAACCTTGAATCTCTGGCAGCTGGCTCCAACAACCCAGAAATTAACCGCTTTATGGGTACCGAAGGTACTTTGGGCGAGATGCTGGGTCTGGAAGCAACATGGGCTGCGCAAGCAATCTCTGCTGGCGGTAACTATGGTGAAATCTTCGAAGCAACAATCGGTGAAAGCACACCAATTGGTCTTGCTCGGGGTCTGAATGCACAATGGACCCAAGGCGGTCTAATGTATTCCCCACCTTTCCGTTAAACGGATAGAACTTTTAGGGCGCGCCGCACGGTGCGCCCTATTACTTTGTAATACATTTTTTTTAATAGATTCTGGCTACCGCAGATTTGGAAAAAACCATGTCGCATAAAGGCCGGGACATTTGACAGGAGGGGGACGCCATGGCAATGGCCGACCAAAACGCAAGGCAGGGTTTCCGCCTTAGCATGCTTATATACGATACACGTTATCGTTCGCTGACAATTCAGGTTGTGGTTTTGATGGGGTTTATGGCTGGCGGTGTCTGGCTTATCAGCAACATGCTGGCAAACCTCGAAGCCCTTGGCAAAGACCTCGGGTTCGGCTTTCTGAAGGTTCAGGCAGGATTTGAAATCCAGCCCCAACTGATCGAATACAGCTCCCAGAGCAGCAATCTACGCGCGATGATGGTTGGCCTGCTAAATACGCTGATGGTTGCGGTGATCGGGTGCTTTTTTGCCACCATCATTGGGGTTATGATTGGCGTTGCTCGCCTGTCTAAAAACTGGATTATCAGCCTGTTGATGTCCGTTTATGTTGAGATGTTCCGCAATGTTCCTGTTCTTTTGTGGATTGTCTTTTCCTTGGCAATCCTTTCCGAAACCCTGCCAAAGCCCAATGATTTCAGGGGCGCGGATGCCACTGCAACCATGTATCTGAGCGAATCCATTGCGTTCACAAACCGTGGGTTTTATATACCGCTTCCTGTTTTTGGCGCGGGTTCAATGGTTGTGGTTATCACCTTTATTCTGGCGCTAGTTGGTGTATTCTTTTTTGGCAGATGGTCCAAAACCCGTCAGGAACAAACCGGTGATATCTTACCAAATTTTTGGATCAAACTTGCCATCCTGGTTGTTCCGGCCCTGATCATCTTCTTCATCATGGGGCGTCCGATTGGGCTGGATTATCCGGCATTGAAAGGTTTCAACTTTCAGGGTGGCCTGAAAATCGGCACACCATTCTTGGCAATTCTGTTTGCGCTGGTGGCTTATACGGCGGCCTTTATCGCCGAGGCGGTCCGCTCCGGCATTCAAGCGATTGACAAAGGCCAATCCGAGGCAGCATTTGCGCTGGGCCTGCGCCCGAACCGCACCATGAGCCTGATCATCCTGCCGCAAGCCTTGCGGGTGATTATTCCGCCGCTGATTTCACAATATCTCAACCTTGCTAAAAACTCGTCTCTGGCGGTGGCGGTTGGGTATATTGAAATTATGGGCACAATCGGCGGGTCGGTGTTGAACCAGACCGGTCGAGAAATGGAATGCATCCTGTTGGTTATGGTTGCCTATTTGTCGATATCGCTCAGCGTGTCGATGATCATGAACCTCTACAACAACTCTGTTAAATTGAAGGAGCGTTGAGATGGCTGATCTTTCTTTTGTTCGCACCGATATGCTGCCTGACCAACCCGCACCACTGGGTGAAACTGGCGTGTTGCGGTGGCTTCGCACCAACCTTTTCTCAAGCATTCCCAACACCATAATCACCATAGCGGCGATTTATGCGGTGTATTTTACGCTTTCGCATTTCCTGCCATGGGCGATCCAGCCAAGCTGGACTAAAACCAGCATGCGGGATTGTTTTGATTCTGTTGAAGTAACGGGTGCTTGTTGGGGGGTGGTTACCGAACGGTTTAACCAGCTGATGTTTGGCTTCTATCCACCGGACCAACAATGGCGCATCATGCTAACGGTTGTATTGATGTTGGCAGCAATTGCGCCGGTTTTGTTTGACAAAATCCCGCGTAAAGCCCTGGTCTTCTCAGCGATTTACCCGTTTTTGGCCTTTTGGCTAATCTGGGGTGATTCAGTCTGGGCACCGGCCATGGTTATGGCAGGCTTTGTGATTGCCTATTACATCATAAAGTTCCTGAATCCGGTTGCCGGTGCTATTGTTGGCATCACCACAGCGGTTCTGGTGGCGGTTATCTGGTGGCTTTATGCGGTTGTGCCGGTCTCGATCTTTATCAATAACATCATTCCGATCGAGCTTGATATTGTTAAATCTCGTGAAATTGGCGGCTTTGCCTTGTCGATCATCATCGGGGTTTCGGGCATTGCCCTGTCTTTCCCGTTGGGTGTTATTCTGGCGCTTGGCCGTCAGTCGGATATGTTCATTGTCAAAGTGCTTTGCGTTGGCTTTATTGAATTCATTCGTGGCGTTCCGTTGATTGCATTGTTGTTTGTTGCATCGACTTTGCTCAGCTTTTTCCTGCCCAAAGGCACCAGCTTTGATTTGCTGTTGCGGGTGGTTATTCTGGTAACCCTGTTTGCTGCGGCGTATCTTGCCGAGGTGATCAGGGGTGGTCTGGCGGCATTGCCTACGGGCCAATATGAGGCCGCAGATGCGCTTGGCCTTGATTATTGGAAATCAATGCAGCTGATCATCATGCCACAGGCACTGAAAATCTCGATCCCGGGAATTGTGTCCAACTTCATTGGCCTGTTCAAGGATACGACCCTTGTGTCGATCATTGGCTTGCTGGATCCGGTGGGTCTTACCCTTGCTATTCGCGGCGACGTGGATTGGGCTGGTATCCTGTGGGAGCTGTATCTGTTTATCGCCTTGATGTTCTGGATTTTCACATTCTCGATGTCACGTTATTCCATGTATCTTGAGCGTAAGCTCAAGACCAGCCATTAAGGAGACATAAAATGTCACAAGCAAATAAAAAAGTAGTCATGGAAGTGTCGGACGAGGTCGCGATTCAGATCACCGATATGAACAAATGGTATGGTGATTTCCATGTTCTCAAGGACATCAACATCACGGTTAACCGTGGCGAACGCATCGTGGTTTGCGGGCCTTCGGGGTCTGGAAAATCGACGCTGATCCGCTGCATTAACCGCCTTGAGGTCCACCAGAAAGGGTCCATCATTGTTGACGGAACCGAGCTTACCTCGGATCTGAAAAACATTGATAAAATCCGTTCAGAGGTTGGCATGTGCTTTCAGCACTTCAACCTGTTTCCACACCTGACCATTCTGGAAAATTGCACTTTGGCGCCTATCTGGGTGCGTAAAACCCCCAAGAAAGAAGCCGAAGAAATCGCAATGCATTTCTTGGAAAAAGTAAAAATTCCGGAACAGGCATTAAAATACCCTGGCCAGCTTTCGGGCGGTCAGCAACAGCGTGTGGCGATTGCACGGTCCTTGTGCATGAAACCCCGCATCATGTTGTTTGACGAACCAACCTCAGCGCTGGACCCTGAAATGATCGCCGAGGTGCTGGATACCATGGTGGAGCTGGCCGAAGAAGGCATGACCATGATCGTGGTAACCCACGAAATGGGTTTTGCCCGTAAAGTGGCCAACCGCGTGATTTTTATGGATCAGGGCCAGATTGTTGAACAGAATGAGCCGGGTGAATTCTTTGACAACCCTAAATCTGAGCGCACCCAATTGTTCCTGTCCCAAATTCTGGGCCACTAACAAAGCGCCAATATCAAAAAAAGGGCCGAGGCAAATGCTCCGGCCTTTTTCATTTCCAAATTGCTCAAATATCCTAGGGATGAATTTGGCGCAGCCAAAGAGGGGACAAAGTCTCCCGTTTATAGCTCCCTCGGGGCAATATAATCCACAAATTTTCCGGTGCCCATCAAGATATCGGCCCAGCTATCTGCCTTGAAATCCAACACCGTGACCGCGCCAGTCGGGTATTTTTGGAATGCTTCATGGGATGGTGGCGGGTCCCGGCGTAAATCTCTGGCAAACTCGCCTATGCCGGGCATGTGGCCCAGCATCAAAACCACATCGTTTTGGCTGGCTTGAAGCTGCGCCAACATGGTGTTGGCACTGGCCAGATAAAGCTGATCCTCAAACCGGACAGTTGCATCCTTGCCAAGGGCTTCGGCTATTCCGTCCCATGTTTGTGCGCATCGGATGGCACTTGAGGAAATCACTTCATCAGGCCTGTGACCTTGTTCATTTAGCCATGCGCCTACCTTGGTGGCAGCAGCACGGCCTCGTTCATTTAGGGGTCTGGATTTATCCGCGCTGGCCCCGCTGGACCAGCTTGATTTTGCGTGGCGAATAAGGATCAGACGTTTCATGCAGGGGCCTTTCGGTGAAAATATGACATATGAAACGCAGATTGCGCCTCAGACCGGTCAGTTTGGCCAACCGGACAAGCCCGCCGCACCGCGCAGCCGCGCGTCATGCATTGGTCTCCTGATTTAGTATCCAGATAAACATGGCAGGCGGCAACATCATAATTATCTTTTATCAACGCATTGACTGGGCAAGCGCTTAGACAAGGTTTGTCAGCGCAGCTTTCACAAGGTGAGGGTTGCGCAACTAAAGAGGGCAGAATTGTTGAAAACCCCATCGCGCCGCGAAACGAAACAAAAAGCCCTGTTTCAGCGTGGACCAATATTTGTACAGGCGATTGAAAACTTTCGCCCGATGCCAATGCCCATGCAATAAACGGGTGATAAGGCGGCCCGCCAAACGGAAAAACTGCCTCAGCGTCAAAACCGGTGGCGATGGCTGTAAGAACCCGGGTTGACCAGCGGTCTATTGGGTCAGGGGTTTGGTCTAGATATTCGGCGCTGTGCTGGAACACTTGCCAAAACCGCAGCCCGTCCGGCCCGATTAGCAGCAAAGATTTATATCGCCCCTCAACAGGGTTAACAGCACCCAGCACCTTTAACCCGTAAGGGAAAAGCGCGGCGTCTACAGCTTGTCTAAGGGAAGTTTCAGCACCCATACCAGATTACTAGGCTTGTCATCCTGCCAGCGCAACCCAACTGTCATGCCATCATGGCCTTTGTCGGGTTCAGCTGTGAAAGTGCGAAACAGATGGTCCCAGATTGACACCGAAAATCCGTAATTGCTGTCATGCTCGATGCGTTTGTCAGAATGGTGAATGCGGTGCATATCCGGCGTTACAATGAATTTGCGCACTATGCGATCAACCTTTATCGGCAGTTTGATATTGGCGTGGTTAAACATGGCTGAACCGTTCAAGATTACCTCAAATATCGCCACCGCTGCCGCAGCAGGGCCAAATATGTAGACCAGCGCCACCTTATAAAGCATCGAAAGTGCAATCTCGACTGGATGAAACCGTATGGCTGATGACACATCAAGATCACGGTCCGAGTGATGAACACGGTGGAACCGCCACAGAAACGGGATTTTGTGAGTGACGACATGCTGGAACCAAATCGCCCAGTCAAGAATGGCGATCACCAGTAAAAATTCCAGCCAGATCGGCAGGTCAATCACATTAAACAATCCCCAGCCATTGGCAGCAGCATGTTGGGCCGCGCCCACGGCAATAATCACCGGTGTTATCAGCGCCATGCCTTGCAACATCGCGCTATAGATCACCAGCAATATCCATGCTGTTGACCATCGGCGGGTTTGGCTTTGCACACGTTCACGGCGCGGAAAGGCAAATTCTAATAAGCCAAAAAGGCTAAAAAGGCCCAAAAAGACAACGAGGCGGATTGTTGATTCATTTTCCATAATGCTTAATTGACCTCCCCGCCAACTTATTTCAAATCATATATTCGTGAAACAGAATGTAGAGTGGGGTTTCACCCTACCACTAAGCCCGAATAATCGACCCTGGACCAATCGGTGTAAACAATTCCAGCAATAATGCATGCGGCACACGCCCGTCCAGAATGACAACGGCGCGAACCCCGCCGTCAATTGCCTCCAATGCGGTTTCGGTTTTCGGAATCATGCCGCCAGCAATCACGCCGTCCGCCGTTAATTTCCGCACTGAATTTGGCGTCAGTTCCGTCACCACATCGCCGTCAGCATCCTTAACGCCCGCCACGTCGGTCAACAGCAACAACCTGTCAGCCTTCAGCGCTGCCGCCAATGCCCCTGCCACCGTGTCACCGTTAATGTTCAGGGTCTCACCATTTCGCCCCACGCCAATTGGCGCAATCACCGGAATGAAATCACTGTCCTGAAAGGTTTTGATGATTGAGGTGTCAATATCCGTGGGGACGCCCACCAACCCCAGATCACCATCAGCAATATCACAAGTGATCAGCCGCGCATCTTTGCCCGACAGGCCCACGGCCTTGCCGCCCTGTTGGTTTATGGCTTGCACGATACGTTTGTTGACAGAACCGGAAAGCACCATTTCAACCACGTCCATTGTGGCGGCGTCAGTGACCCGCTTGCCGTTCTTAAACGTGCTGACAACACCGTGCTTTTCCAGCATCTGATTAATCATCGGCCCGCCGCCATGCACAATAACTGGGTGCAGGTTGCATTGCTTCATCAAAACAATATCCCGTGCAAAGCGGTCCATCGCGTTATTGTCACCCATCGCATGGCCGCCAAATTTAATCACAACCGTGGCGCCATCGTAACGCTGCAAAAACGGCAGCGCTTCGGACAGCGTGCGGGCGGTGGCAATCCAGTCGCGGTTCATGGCGGTTGATTTCTCCATATCTAAACTTAACGGCTTATTCCATGGTGGCAATAGTGGTGCGTAAAATATCCAGCCCGATGTTTTTATCCGAACTGGTGGCGATAATTTCAGGATAGGCCGCCGGATATTTCTGCAAAACTGCCTGTGTTTTGGCCAGAACGGATGAATAATCCCCTTTGGAGGGTTTATCAATTTTGGTTAATACTACCTGAAACGTTACTGCGGCGTCGCCCAACAGGGCCATGATTTCCTCGTCCACGGCTTTGGGGCCATGGCGCGCATCAACCAGCAAAAATACGCGGCGCAAAGTGGCGCGCCCCCGAAGATATGCCTTAAGCAGCCGTTGCCATTTGGCCACCACAGGAATTGGCGCATTGGCAAAACCATAGCCGGGCAGGTCGACCAGATAATGACTGTCCATCAGGGTAAAATAGTTGATCTCCTGCGTGCGCCCGGGCGTGTTTGAGGTGCGCGCCAAAGCTTTGCGGCCAGTCAGCGCGTTAATCAGGGTTGATTTGCCGACATTGGAACGCCCTGCAAAACAAACCTCCATGCGATCAGCGGCGGGCACACCGTCCATGGCCACCACGCCCTTAAGAAAATCGGAATTGCCTGCAAACAGGATGCGGCCTTTTTCCAATGCTAAATGATCAGGTGCCGGAGCCAAAGGAAATTTAATCATAAGATATGTGCCGCGTCACTTAGATCGACATCGCCACTTTTGATCACTTCGGCATAGACGCCAAATTCGGTATGACCCCAATTATTTTGCAAAATATCCAGTGTGTTGACGTCTTGTTTTCCGGTTAACGGATCAGCAGTGGTCGCCATGCACCGCCCGATCGGTTCGCGAATCACCACTTCGGCCTGCCCGATGCGCATGGTTTTCCCGATCCAGTCGTGTTCTGCCCACATGTCCAGTCCGTCCAGCCAGATATTGCCGCGAAACCGTTCAGGTGCCATTGGCCGGCCCGCTTTGATTGACAGTTCCTTTAACGATGCCAAGTTCAGAATCGAAATATAAGGATGGCTGCTATCGGTCATACCTTGGGTAGGGGCCTTAATAAATGCCGCTGGCTGGGCGCGATTGTCCGGCACAAATTGCGAAACCCATCCAATAAATCGCGCGTGGTCATCAGCATTGTCTGGGTCAAAGCTAAATGCTGGATGGTCAGGATGGTTTAACACCATCAGCCCACCAACAGCATACTGGCTGATCGAAATCGCCTGAAGCTCCGGCGCTTTGGCCCCGCGAATAAAATTGTTGCAATTCACCCAAGCGGGCGCATTCAAATCAAATTTGGATACTTCGTGGGTGATAGCAAACATCCGGTCATGCAGCAGGGTTTCGCCTGCCACAAGTTGCACGGTGTCAAGGTTTGTGCGGCCAACTGCTTTGATCGGATGGCAAAATATATGTTTGACTGAAGGCATACATCATTCCGCCTTGTCGGTTTTTTTCTTAAAGCCGGAAATGATGTTGCCAAACACATCAGGCTTCACGCCTTGGCTGCGCATGATGACATATTGCTGGATAAAGGTAATAGTGTTGTTGGCCACCCAGTAAATCACCAGACCAACTGCAAAATTGCCCAGCATGAACATAAACACCCATGGCATCCACGCAAATATTATAACTTGTGTTTTTTCGGTGGGGGCTGGGTTCAGCTTTTGCTGCATCCACATGGTGACGCCCATCAATATCGGGAATACCCCGATCGAAAGCAGTGCAGGCGCCCATGAAACATCATAGGGCAGTAAGCCAAACAGGTTAATCCAGCTTGAACTATCTGGCGCTGACAGATCTTTGACCCAGCCAAAAAACGGAGCGTGGCGCATCTCGATGGTGACAAACAACACTTTGTAAAGCGCAAAGAAGATCGGAATTTGCAACAGGATCGGCAGACAGCCGGCGGCAGGATTAACTTTTTCATCCTTATACAGCTTCATCATGTCTTTTTGCATCTGCTGTTTATCGTCGCCGTTGCGTTCTTTCAGCTTGGTCATTTCCGGTTGCAGTTTTTTCATCTTGGCCATCGAGACCGCAGATTTATAAGCCAGCGGAAACAGCGCCAGCTTAACCACCAGCGTCAAACCTATAATCGCCACACCCATATTGCCGACAATGCCGTGAATATATGATAGCAGCAATTGCATCGGTTTGGTCAGGAAATAGAACCAGCCCCAGTCAA
>QIGK01000065.1 GCA_003228875.1 Rhodobacterales bacterium | reverse complement strand
ATGATGCAACAGGTTGATGCGCTATGTTCCACCGCGCGTGAAGGCGCAACCTCGCTTTATGCGCTGGATATGGATGGGCTGGCTTCATGAATATGCCAACAAACGCTATCCGGTTTCCGTTTGAAACCCCGCCCGCAACTGGCAAGATGATCGAGGTTGCCGATGGCATCCACTGGATCAGGCTGCCATTGCCGATGAAGCTCGACCATGTGAATATTTATGCGCTTGAGGATGGCGATGGCTGGACACTGATAGATAGTGGCATGAATTTCCGCAAAACCCGAGATATTATTGAGGGGCTAATGGCGGGGCCATTGCAAGGCAAGCCGATCAAGCGGGTGATTGTCACCCATCACCACCCCGATCATGTCGGCACGGCGGGCTGGCTGCAATCAACACATGGCGCGGAATTATGGACAACCCGCACCGCGTGGCTGTTTGCCCGAATGCTGGTGCTTGACGAACAGGATATCTGGCCAAAGGAAACGCTGGAATTTTATCGCCGCGCTGGCATGGATCAAGAATTTTACGATACCCGAAAATCCGAGCGTCCGTTTAATTTTGCTGACGTTGTCGCGCCGATGCCGCTGGGGTTTCACCGGATTTCCGAGGGCGATACGATCAGGATTGGCAAACGCAACTGGCAAGTGCGCCTTGGCAATGGCCATGCGCCCGACCATATCACGTTGTGGTCTATGGATGACCAGATTGTGCTGGCAGGTGACCAGATTATCGCCGGAATTTCATCAAATCTGGGGGTTTATGCCACCGAACCAGAAGCAGATCCGGTTGGCGAGTGGCTGCAATCTTGTGAAAAATTCTTGCCTTTTGCCAAGCCTGACCATCTGGTTTTACCGGGCCACAAACTGCCGTTTTACGGGCTTGAGCACCGCTTGACCCAGCTCATTGAAAACCATCACAGCGCGCTGGAACGGTTGGAAAAGTTTCTGAAAACCCCAAAAACCGCCGCTGAATGCTTTCCACCCCTGTTCAAACGCAATATTGGCAAAGGCGAATACGGGCTGGCATTGGTTGAGGCCATCGGCCACCTGAACCACCTGCACCAAGCCGGTAAAATCAACCGCACCAAACGCAATGACGGCGCGTGGCTTTGGCATCTGGCCTAACGGGTTTGACCGCCGAGGCGAAGCCGAGGCATGGCCCAACTGATTTTAGTCAATTTGGCACAAATTGGCTGATAATCAGGCGGGAGGGTTTCTGGCCTATAGACATCTACAAAACTGCTCCCGCCCTTCGGTTGGGCCAGGCCCTTGTGCTGCGCACATCGGGTGTCGCTGCGTTGGCTTTTGAGTATTTTTGAAACAAAGAAATAAATAGTTGGTTTCATATTGCCTGCCCCCCCCCCTTCATTTACTAAGTTGTTTGTTCATATGGCAATTCGCCTAAAAATAATCGGGGTAAAATTTATGGGTGTTTTCAAAAAATGGCTTATTCGAGTGCTGAAATTATATGCGGTGGTTGTTATTGCAGTTTTTGTATTTGAAATTGTCGCTATGAAGGTTCCCGCTTTAGCGCAACTTGAGCGGCGCATAAATCCCGTCAATTATGCAGTTTTGCTTGATGGAGCCTTTTATGCAAATGATACAAAGTTTTTGGCAAATATCCCTAGAGCTGAAGCTCAATTTTCAACAAAGCAGCCAGTAGAATTCGAAGATATCGAAATTTGGGTTCTGTTATTGGAATACCCAGAAGATATCAGAAATGTTAACGTTGCAAGCAGGCTCGGCCTTCCGGTGGAAGAAATCGCATCATGGGAACCCGATACCACTAAAATGGTAATAAACGAAAGTGTTTCTTTAGGAGTTAAATGGAGCTTCTTACCCTTTTTTATTGAAAAAAGACGCATCATTGTAGCGAGTGCTAGGGGTATAGCTCTTGAATATCGCATCGAATGTCACACAATGATCATTTATCGCTATATGGTTAACGACTTTGATAAAGAATATTTGGATAGCTGCAGGATCGAATAAAGACGCAGCCTCTCAAAAATCCGACACAATCCCCTTCTTCTCCCAATCGCCAAACCGCACGGGTTCCGGCCCGTCGCGGCCTCCTAGTTCCACTGGCATCTCGCTTGCTTTCGCCTTCAGCCGCCGCTCGGCGGCCTCAAGCAATGCCCGCTCTGCGTTGGCTTTTTGCGTCTCAGTTTTATCGCTCATCGCTGCACCTTTCAGAATCCCCTTTGCAGGGGCGTGTCTTTCCGTTAGTTGACCTCTTTATAGCCAAGCCAGACAGGAAACTGCAATGAGTGCCCCCGGATACGCGCCTCGCGCTGCTGCTGCCCATTTGTTAAACGGAGTTTTGACCGAACATCGCTTGCTGACTGATATGGTTAACTCCAAAGACGGGCCGCTGAGTAAATTGCCGCCGCAAGGCAAAGCACGGGCGCAATCGCTGGCCAATGATACCCTGCGGCATCTGGGGCGGATTGATATTATCATTGATCAGTTTATGCAAAAAGAACCGCCTATTTCTGTGCGTAACGCCCTGCGGTTGGCGACATGTGAGCTGATCGTGGATAAAATCCCGCCTCATGCGGCTGTGGATGCTGTGGTGCGGCTGGTAAAGAACAACCGTCAAACCACGCGTATGGCAGGCATGGCCAATGCGGTGGCGCGACGGATCTCTGAAAACGGGGCTGAAATCTGGGCGGATCTGGAACCAACATCTTTGCCGCCGTATCTCTCAAAACCCATTCGCAAAACCTATGGCAAGGATGTTTTGGCCGCCATTGAACTGGCCCATGAAAACGGCGCGCCGATTGATATTACGCTGCAAAGCCAAGCAGATACCGATGATCTGGTGGAGGCGCTGGAGGCCAGCGTTTTGTCAACAGGTTCCTTGCGCCTGTTCAAATGGGGCCAGATTTCAACCATGCCGGGGTTTGAAGAAGGCGCTTGGTGGGTACAGGATGCCTCAGCTGCAATACCTGTAAAACTGCTTGGCGATGTGGCTGGTAAAACCGTGCTGGATGTATGTGCCGCGCCCGGCGGTAAAACCATGCAACTGGCGGCAGCAGGCGCTAAGGTCACCGCCATTGACCTGTCAAAATACCGTATGGAACGAGTGCAAGAAAACCTGACCCGCACCAAATTATCAGCCAATCTTGTTGTTGCTGATGTGCTGACTTACACACCCGACCAACCTGTCGATGCGGTGTTGCTTGACGCGCCATGCTCGGCCACTGGCACCATTCGCCGCCACCCTGACCTGCCTTATGCAAAAGCAGAACTTACCCTTCAGCCGGTGCTGGATTTGCAAAAACAGATGCTCAATCGTGCTGCTAGCTGGCTGAAAACCGGCGGAGAAATGGTCTATTGCACCTGTTCGCTTTTACCTTCCGAGGGCGAAGATCAGGTTGAACAATTCCTTGCCTCACACCCTGATTTTGAACAGGTGGCCATTGTTGCCAAAGATCACGGCTTGCTGCCCGAATGGATTGACGCGAATGGCGCCATGCGCTTGCGGCCGGATTTCTGGGCAGATCGCGGTGGCATGGACGGATTTTATGCGGCCATTCTCAAGAAACACGCGTGACATCATGGTCCGTGGTCATTAAACAATGCATGACCTAAACCCAACCGCATCACCCTTGTAACCGGATGCCAGATATTTTCAGGATCGTTCAAAACCAGCTCTCTCGTATTCGGCAAAACACCCGTGCGCTGATAAACTGGCGCTATGCGCGTTTCACGGGCAAAAACCCTACCCCCAAATCATTTACCAGCCATCCCCAACCCCGTTCCATTGGTTCGTTTGCGCGGGGTCAGCAATTGCTTTGCGGCAATTATTTATTAGCTGGAAAACTTGTCGAGGCGGGCAAGCTGTCGCTTTGGGCGATCAAACCGGCGAGCGCTGATTTTCAGCGTGAACAACACGGTTTTGGCTGGCTTGATGATCTGGTGGCAGTGGGCGATGGCAAAGCACGGCACCTTGCACAGCAATGGGTGTTTGAGTGGATTAAAATGTTTGGCAAAGGCAAAGCGGCGGGCTGGCAACCGGGGCTTACCGGTCGCCGGTTAATTCATCTGACCAACAACACAATATTTTTGCTAAACGGGCTGGATGACAAAAACAGTCGGAAAATATTGAAATCCATGGGCCGGCAAGTTGATTATTTGTCCAAACGCTGGCGCTCGGCTAATGTTGGTTTGCATCAATTTGAGGCATTGACCGGATTAATTTATGCGGGGTTGTCGCTGGAAGGCCGTGATCATGTTTTGCAACCGGCGATTAAGGCGCTCGGCCAACAATGCGCAAAACACATCAGCAAAGATGGCGGCATCCCCAGCCGAAATCCCGAAGAACTGATGGGGATATTTACCCTGTTAACATGGGTGGTCACAACCCTGCGCGATAATAATCAGACCCCTGATAACCGTATTCTGGAGGCCATGCAGCGAATCGCCCCGACCCTGCGCGGGTTGCGTCTGGGCGACGGCACATTGGCGCGGTTCCATGGCGGTGGACGTGGCTTGGACGGCGTGCTTGATCAGGCATTGGCAGACGCCCAGATCAAAGACCGCAGCACCGAAAAACTGATGATGGGGTATGAACGGCTGTCTGCGGGCCGTTTGGCGTTGGTGGCAGATTGCGCGCCACCACAGCCGCGCGGAGCTGTGGCCCATGCCAGCACACTGGCATTTGAATTATCTTCCGGTCGTCGGCCGATGATTGTCAATTGCGGCGCAGGTAAGCGGTTTGGCAAAGAATGGTCGCGCGCCTGCCGCAAAACCGCAGCCCATAATACGCTGCAAATTGACGGGACTTCCTCATCTGATTTTACCGAAAACGGCACCTCGGTTGGCGTTCATTTACTTGACGGGCCGGACCTTGTGACCTGCAATCGTGCCAAAGACCTGACAGGGGTGTGGATGGTGGCAACCCATAATGGTTTTGCTGCCAACTATGGCCTGATCCACGAACGGCGTTTGTTCATCAGCGTCGATGGGCGCGAATTATCCGGCGAAGACAAGCTGCGCGCTGCTGACAAAAAGCAAAAAGCCCGGTTTGAAAAATCGGTGATTGATGCACCCTCGGCGGGGTTGAATTTTATGCTGCATTTTCATATACATCCCGACATTGAAGCCTCGCTCGATATGGATGGCCACGCGGTTTCGCTAACCCTGCCCAGTGACGAAATCTGGGTGTTTCGCCAAAATGGCGGATTGCTGAGCCTTCAGGAATCGGTATTTCTGGACCACCGCCATCTTAAACCCCGAGCAACAAGCCAGATTGTGGTCTCGGCCCGCGCGGTTGATTACCAAGGCCAGATCACATGGAATTTCCTGCGTGCCGCAGATGGTGGCCGCAATACCCGAGACCTAGTTGCTGAAAACCAGAGTAACCAACCCAACTAAGGAATATTATGTCTGAAAACCTTATCCCGATCCGCCGTGCTTTGTTATCGGTTTCCGATAAGTCCGGTCTGATTGATCTGGCAAAAGCACTGGTGGCAAAAAATGTGGAATTGCTGTCAACCGGTGGCACTGCCGCCGCCCTTCGGGAGGCTGGCTTGGTTGTTAAAGATGTCTCGGAGATCACTGATTTTCCTGAAATGATGGACGGGCGGGTTAAAACCTTGCACCCGATGGTGCATGGCGGTTTGCTGGCCCTGCGTGACAATCCCGACCATGTCGCGGCAATGCAGGAACACGGTATCGCCCCGATTGATCTGTTGGTGGTGAACCTGTATCCGTTTGAATCCACGGTGTCCGCAGGTGCGGATTTTGATACTTGTGTTGAAAATATTGACATTGGCGGCCCTGCGATGATCCGCGCCGCTGCTAAAAACCACGGATTTGTCACGGTTGTGGTTGATCCTAAAGACTATGACAGCTTAATGCGTGAGTTGGAAAGCCACCGGGAAACTGCGACTTGCGCCAGTTTTCGCAAAAACCTTAGCCAAATCGCTTTTGCCCGCACCGCTGCCTATGACACGGCTGTATCCACATGGATGGCCAATGCCATTGACCAGCCAAACCCGCGCCGTCGCAGCGTGTCGGGAACATTGGCGCAAACCTTGCGTTATGGTGAAAACCCGCACCAGTCAGCAGCATTCTATACCGACGGTTCCAACCGCCCCGGTGTGGCCACCGCCAAACAGCACCAAGGCAAAGAACTGTCTTACAATAATATCAACGACACCGATGCTGCCTTTGAAATGGTGGCAGAATTTGACCCAAAAGACGAGCCAGCCTGTGCCATAATCAAACACGCCAACCCTTGTGGTGTCGCGCGCGGGTCCAGCCTGCTTGGGGCTTATCAAGCTGCGTTTAACACTGACAATGTCTCGCCATTTGGTGGCATCATTGCCCTGAACCAAACCTTGGATGCAGCCACCGCCAAAGAGATCGTCAAGATTTTTACCGAAGTTGTTATTGCGCCTGCTGTGACCGATGAAGCACTGAGTATTTTTAAAACAAAGAAAAACTTAAGGCTGCTAACCACCGGTGGACTGCCGGATGTTTCGCAATCAGGCCTAACATGGCGCAAGGTTACAGGCGGGTATCTGGTGCAGGACCGTGATAATGGGTGCCTGACAATTGGTGATTTGAAACTTGTGACCAAACGCGCGCCCAGCAACGCGGAGCTGGCCGACCTGATGTTTGCATGGAAAGTCGCCAAACACGTTAAATCCAACGCCATTGTCTATGTCAAAGACGGCGCAACTGTGGGCATTGGCGCCGGTCAAATGAGCCGCGTAGATTCCACCCGAATTGCAGCGCGCAAAGCCCAAGACATGGCTGAAGCACTGGGTCTCAAACAAGTGCCAACCTTGGGTTCGGTTGTAGCATCTGACGCATTTTTTCCCTTTGCGGACGGGTTAATCACCGCTGCACAAGCAGGGGCCACCGCCGTTATCCAGCCGGGGGGGTCGATGCGCGACGCCGAAGTGATCGCCGCAGCAGACAAAGCTGGCTTGGCAATGGTATTTACCGGCATGCGCCATTTCAGACATTAGCAAGACAGAGGTTTACAATTGCCCAGCCCAACAGCGGTGTCGCCGCTTTGTAAATTTTGTAACAAACTTGTAATGAATATTTTGGGGTATTGTAACAAAGGCACAATTCAGCATAAAAGCGGAACGCACCGAACTGACGCAATCGTTAATTCGACCGGAACCATAACTGGATAAAAGGAAAGAAAATGAGCAGAAATCTTATTCTAATGTTTGGCGGTGTTTTGCTGGCAGGTTCCGCTGTGCTTTATATGAACCTTGGTCAACAACCTGCGGGCACAATGACCGTTGAAAACACTTCTGAATTAGAAGACGGCGCCCCGTTGATGGTTGTGGCCCGGCCTGCTGAACTTTCCGGTAATGCAATATTGGGAGAGCGTATTTTTGAAGCAAAATGTGCGGTCTGCCATGGCGCCAACGCAGCAGGGCAAAACGGTGTGGGCCCACCGTTGATTGATAATATTTACCGACCCGGCCATCACGGCGAAGGCGCTTTTATCAGTGCCGCCCTAAACGGTGTCACCTCGCATCACTGGGACTTTGGCAATATGCCCAAAATCGAAGGTGTGACCCGCGCCGACATCAAAAGCGTTGTTGCCTTTATTCGGGAATTGCAGCGCGAAAACGGCGTTAATTAGGCCAATTATCAGCAGTTACAAACGGTCTAATAATTCTGGTGTTGGCCATGCATCGGCTGGCATCCCCAGCCGCAACTGTTCTGCGCGCACCGCAGCGCGGGTCTTGGCACCCAAAACTCCGTCAGCGCCGCCAACATCATGGCCAAGCCCTTCAAGTTTGCGCTGCAATTGCACCATTTGATCACCGTTAAGCCCTGTATCGGGGCTGCCTGCATCATAGCGTTGTGCGCCCCCTAGACGGGTCGCCATATAGGAAACCGTAGCCTGATAGACAAAAGAATGGTTCCATTCACGGTAAACATTATAATTGCGATAGGTAATGAATTTTGGCCCGTTGCGGCCTTGGGGCAGTAACAATGTGGCGGATGCATCCGGCCCCATCAAACTTCCAGTTCTGGCCCGCACGCCCAGTTGTTGCAATTCGCCAACGGTGGTTGGCCGGTCATAGCCGGCTTGTTCCCACGGAAAATTATTTGGTGCCGTCACTTCTTGCAACCATGGTTCATTAGCAACCCAGCCAAGATCAGCCACCAGCCTTGCGGCGGTCATGATCGCATCGGGCTCGCTGGATTTAATGCGGACAAGCCCGTCGCCATCGCCATCCATGCCGCGTTCCAGAATATCTTCGGGCAGCATTTGCACCATGCCAATTTCACCAGCCCATGCACCGGTCATGGTGGCAGGGTTCAGGTCACCCTGTGCAGTAAGGGCAATGGTCGCGAATAATTCAGGCTGAAACAATTCAGGGCGGCGGCAATCATGGGCCAATGTTGCCAGCGCGCTGACCGTGTTAAAATCGCCCTGCACCACACCATAATCGGTTTCCATCGCCCAAAACGCCAAAATCACCTCGGCTGGAACGCCAAATTCCTGTTGGGCACGGTCAAAAACCGTGCTGAATTCACGGGTTTTTTCGACACCAATGCGCAAACGCGATGCGCTGATGGCGCGTTGGGAAAATTCCAGAAATGTTTGGCGAAACACGCCTTGGGCACGATCAAACCGTAACACTTGTGGGTCTTGTTTCGCGGCAGCCACCACGGCGCGGATGGCATTATCGGGCAGGCCACGCCGTGCGGCCTCCGCGGATACTTTACCCATAAAGCCTGAAAAGCTTCCGCCGCAAGGGATGGTCTGGGCCAGAACAGGGGTTGAAAGGGTCAGGCCCAAAATGGCGCTAACAGCAACACGGATAAATAGACGCAATTTGAATTCTCCTAAAAAACAATTTCGGCACGCTAACCGTGTGATGGATGAGGATCAAGGCTTACATTGCGCTCATGCCGCCATCAACACCCAGCATTTGCCCGGTGATAAAGGTGCTGGTCGGGTCGGCCAGATAAAGCGTGGCCTGCACGACCTCCGCCACCGTAGCCAAACGGCGCATCGGCACATATGCGGTCATTTCGGCCTCGATCGCCTGATCACCGTTGGCATCACCTGCCATGGAGGTGCGGGCAAATGATGGGCAAACCGCGTTCACCCGCACCCCGCGCCGCGCATATTCCAGCGCTGCGGTGCGGGTCAGGCCGATCACCCCGTGTTTTGATGCGGAATAAGCCGCCATGCGCGGCGCACCCCGAATTCCGGCGGCTGAGCTGACATTAACAATGGCGCCGCCGGATTTGGCCATGCTTCGCAATTGTGATTGCATGCCGAACATCACCCCCAGTAGGTTTACTTCGATCACGCGGCGGGTTTCATCCACCGGAATATCGGGGAAATATGCGGGAGTATGCAAGATACCGGCATTGTTGATGGCAATATCCAGCCCGCCAAACCGTTCTTGCGCCAATTCAACCAGCCCATCAGCGTAAGCCGGATCACTGACATCACCAACCAGCGTCACATGTTCGCCATCCAATTCTGCCAGCAACGCATCCAGCGGCCCCGCTGCCATATCTGCCAAAACCAAACGGGCGCCCGCTGCCGCAAACGCCTTGGCCATACCCGTGCCAAACCCACCGGCCGCGCCGGTGATCAGCACCGTTTTACCCGCAAACCGCATCAAAGATTGCCAAACATATTAACCGAGTTTTGAACGCTCATGCCGCCATCCAACGGCAGAATTGCGCCTGTCACATAGCGCCCGCCACGTCCACACAGAAACAGCGTCGCACCAGCAATGTCTTCAGGCAAGCCGATCCGGCCTAAGGGCACGTTTTTGCTAACCTTGGCCGCGCCTTCAGCGGAAGCGGTGGCAAAGGCCGTCATGCGCGAAGGAAACGGCCCCGGCGCCAACGCATTAACCGTGATGCGCCGCGCCGCAAATTCATCGGCCAGAATTTTGGTCAGATGATGCACCGCTGCCTTGGAAGCAGAATAGGAATATGCCCCCTCAGACACCGGCAAACTGCCCATGACCGAGCCAATATTGATAACTCGCGCCGGGTCATCATCACTGGATGCCGCGTCCAGCAATGGCAGCAGTTCGCGGGTTAGGGTAAACAGGCCCGCCACGTTTATACCCATAATTTTAGCCCAAGCATCATGCGGAAATTTTTCAATTGACGCGCCCCAAGATACCCCGGCATTATTAAACAGGATATCCAGCTTTTTGGTGCGGGATGTCACAGCGCTCACCAGCGCATTAATGCTTTCTTGCGATCCAACATCACCGCCAAACCCCTCAGCACTGCCCGGCGCATCCAGCCCGTTCAGCATTGCCGCCACCGAATCGCAATTCTCAGATTTGCGACTAACAATCATCACATGGGCGCCAGCCTGCACCAAAGCAGTGGCGATCATTCGCCCAATGCCACTGGCACCCCCTGTAACCAAAGCAGTTTTTCCGTTTAGCCCAAACAGGTTATCTAGATAATTCATCACGGTCTCCAAAACATTGATTTTAGCATGCTTTTGCCATAGTGTTTTGATAAGTTTAATCGGTTTTTGGTACTTTCACCAAGTCAGTTGTGTGCTTTATAAAAGGTGACGTTGATGGAATTGGTATTGGCCTTGTTGGGCGGAGCTGCCGGAGGCAGTCTTATCTGCGGTATTTCACCGAAAGTTTCTGTAAGTCTTTGGCTAAGTTTGATGGGCGGAATGGCCGGTGGCGCTGCGCTTTTCTTGCTGTTGTCAAAAATTTTGCTACCCGGTGGCGCATATTTTTCTGGAGCCACCGATCTGGGATCTATGATGGGCCTAATGTCAATTGGTTTCGCGGGCGGCATTTTGATGTTATTACTTATCTGTATCAAACACTGGCGCAACCTGCGCTGAAATTCCAGTGTTGGCTGCTAAAGCCCCAGCACATCCAGCATTGAATATTCGCCAGGTTTTTGGTGATGCCCCCAAAGCGCGGCTTTGACTGCGCCGCGGGCAAATAGCATGCGGTCACTGGCGATATGTTTCAGGCTGATACGTTCGCCAAAGCCAGCAAAAACCACCTCATGTTCGCCCACTACATCGCCGCCGCGCATGGCAGAGAACCCGATATGGCCTCGGGTGCGCTCACCGGTGATGCCTTCGCGCGCCGGGTCGCGTATATCAGCCAGCGTTGCACCGCGCCCATCAGCGGCGGCCTCAGCCAGCATCAATGCGGTGCCAGACGGAGCATCAACTTTGTGCCGGTGGTGCATTTCCACAATCTCAATATCAAAATCCGCGTCCAGTGCTGCCGCCACCTTTTGGGTCAGAACCGTTAGCAAATTAACCCCGAGGCTAAAATTACCAGCACGAATAACAGGTGCATGACGTGCTGCCGCCGACAGATATTTCAGGTCGGCATCCTCTAACCCCGTAGTGCCGATTACATGCGCCACCCGCGCTTGTGCGGTCAACTCCGCATTGGCAATGGTGGCTTTAGGTGTGGTGAAATCCAGCAAAACATGGCAATTCGAAACAATATCCAGCAGATCATCCACCACGGGAATACCCATGGATTTGCCACCCAAACATTCACCCAGATCACGGCCAACCCAATCGCTGCCCGCGCGCTCAGTAGCGCCAACCAGTTGGCAATTGTCGTTTTCCTGCACCGCCTGCACCAGCATCCGACCCATGCGGCCCGACGCGCCTGCAACGATAATTTTTGTTTGCTCCGGCATGATGTGATCCTTTGTTGGCACTGCTTTAGCTGCCCCTTGGCTTGACTTCAACTCAAACGCGGCACAATAGGTGCCTTATGGCAAAAAACAGATTCGAAAACAGCCGTGGCCCCAGCCAGCGGCAATTACGCGTCGGCGAACTTATTCGTCGTGCGCTCTCCGAAATTTTGATGCGGGGCGACATCCATGATGACGAACTTGCACAAATATCCGTAACTGTCGGCGAGGTGCGCGTCACCCCCGACCTGCGCATTGCCACTGCATTTGTGTTGCCCCTTGGCGGTGAAAACGCCGAGGCGCTGGTGAAATTGCTGGCCAAAAACAAATATGAATTGCGCCGCGCGGTTACCGCGATGATCAAAATGAAACACTCGCCCGATCTGCGGTTTTTGCCCGATCGCAGTTTTGACCAGATGGATGCCACCCAAGCCCTGCTGGACAGCCCCGCAGTAAAACGTGATTTGCAAAAGAAAGACGATGATGGCGCGGCGTAAATCAGGCCGTGCAGTGCATGGCTGGCTGGTGGTGGATAAACCCGCGGGTATTACCTCAAATGCAGTGGTCAATAAGGCAAAATGGGCGTTCAAAGCCCAAAAAGCTGGTCATGCCGGCACGCTTGACCCCGAAGCAACCGGCGTTTTAGCAATAGCCTTTGGCGAGGCCACCAAAACCGTCCCATACATCACCGACGCGCTAAAAGCATACCGCTTTACGGTAAAACTGGGCGAGGCCACCAATACCGATGACGCTGAGGGCGAAGTAATCAAAACCTCTGATCTGCGCCCAGACGCGGAAGCCATCCGTGCAGAACTGACCCAATTTGTGGGGGATATCCAACAGGTGCCGCCACAATTTTCAGCCGTCAAGGTGGATGGAGAGCGCGCCTATAAACGAGCACGCAGCGGCGAAGAAATGGTGCTGAAATCCCGCGACCTATTTGTTGAATCGCTGGAGCTGGCTGAAATAACCGACAAAGACCATATCGTGCTGGAAATGATCTGCGGCAAAGGCGGCTATGTGCGCTCCATCGCGCGAGACCTGGGTGAAACACTGGGCTGTTACGCCCATGTCAAAACCCTGCGCCGTGTGTGGTCGGGGCCGTTCGAGGCATCCGAGGGTATCAAATTCGAAACCCTCGATGAAATGGCCGGAGACCCCGCGCTGGACGATTTTTTGTTGCCGCTGGAAACCGGGTTGCACGATTTGCCTGAATTGCACTGCACCCCTGAAGGTGCCGCAAAGCTGCGCAATGGCAACCCCGGCATGGTAATCGCCAGCGATGTTGACTATGGCGAAGAATGCTGGGCCTCGCTTGACGGCACACCGGTGGCTATCGGGGTTTATAAGGCGGGTGAATTGCACCCAGCCCGGGTTTTTGTGCTGGGCTGACTGCTCAATAATCATCTCCCTAAAAATTCGCTTAATTGATTATGTATATTTGCATGAGCCTTGTGCAAAAATACCCTTTCTGGGCCCTTTTTCATAAGGATTTTACCCCGTATATAGCGCCATATCCAAACCCTAATATTTTGGAAATTTTTTAAAAAAGGAAATTTTATTATGGCGACTCTAAAAAAAGGTTCAAAAGGTAAACCAGTAACCCAATTGCAAAAAGCGCTTAACAAGCGAGGCGCCAAACCAAAGCTAAAAGAAGATAGCATTTTTGGCCTGCTTACAGATGCCGCAGTGCGCACTTACCAAAAAAAGAAAAAGATGAAGGTTGACGGCGTGGTTGGCCCATTGACTGGGTTTTCTATAGGAATCGCCCCTAGGCCAAAATCACTAGATTGGCCGGTGACCAAGTTTGAAAAAACACATAAATTCTTAAGCGGAATTGCGGACGCCGTAGGGTAATCCCCCCATATTTAATGCTAAGGTATGCACACATCTTTTAGGGTATCACCGTAAGCGATTGCATTGAACTGATGAAGGCCATTTCT
>QIGK01000037.1 GCA_003228875.1 Rhodobacterales bacterium | reverse complement strand
AAGACTTAGTTGCGCTGATAGATGCAAACGAAGCTGCACCAAAGAAACGCGGCACTTACAAAAAACGTATTTCAAAGTGACCCACTACCGACCTGATTTTTTCCTGCGGGGAATTTATCTAAGCGAATAGGGCAGGATCCCGCGATAATTATGGTTCACCAGCAGCTTGTGTTCCAAAGGTGGCACCGCGCGTTGGTGACAGTTTTGCCGTTCACAAATGCGGCAGGAAATGCCGATTGGGTCAAAAGAACTGCTGTTTTTGCTGTCCATATCATCCGCATAAACCAGTTGGTCAGCATGACTGATTTCGCATCCCAGCCCGATCGCAAAACGCCGTGTCGGGCTGCGAAAAGCTGGCCCGGGTTTCGTGATGTCTCGCGCCAGACAAAAATACCGCACCCCGTCGGGGGTTTCGGCCAGTTGCCGCAGATATTGGTTGGGGGATTCAAAGGCGCGATGCACATTCCAAAGCGGACAAGCCCCACCAAACCGCGCGAATTGCAGGCGGGTGGCGGAATGGCGTTTGGTGATGGTGCCAGCCTGATCAACCCGCACAAAAAAGAACGGAATGCCCTTTTGGGTGGAGCGTTGTAGAGTTGAAAGGCGATGGGCGACCTGCTCAATACTGGCCTGAAAGCGTTCAGCCAGCAGGTCCAGATCATGGCGGGTTTCTTTGGCGGCGGCCAGAAACGGGCCATAGGGCAGGGTGCTTGCGCCGGCAAAATAATTGGCCAAGCCGATTTTGCAAATATCTCGGGCCTCGGCAGTGCGGAATTTAGCATCGTCCAGCGTGGCTTCCAAAAGTGGTGAAAATTCAAGCAGCGCAATTTGATGGGCAAGCTGAAAAATCTGGGTCGCGCGCCCGGCGCGGCTGGACAGGGTCAGCTTGCTTTGCAATGTATCAAATTGTCGGATCGGGCCGGTATCAAAGCTGACATTGATACCGTGTTGGCGTTCAAGATGGGTGATCAGCGCCGCGCGTTTCTCAGGTTGATCTAACTGAATAGATTTTGCAAAACCTTCAGCGGCGCGGTCGATGCTGTCGATATAGTTGTCGCAATAATGGAAAAAATCGCGAACTTCTTCCCATGGAAGCGGCGCGATGCTGCCGCTGTCTTGGCCCAATGCCTCGTTTAAGGATGCAAGGCGATCCTGCGAATGACGATAGGAGCGATGCAAGTTCAAAAACGCGCGGGCCAACATGGGCGCGTTGCTGGCGGTTAATTGCAGATCAGCCAGAGGCGGGTTTTCGTCACCAAATACCGGATCGGCCAATGCTTCGCGCATGTCAACAACCATACGATCGGATTCAGCGACCGAAAGCTGCGTCACATCAAACCCGAACTCCTGCGCCATGGCCAAAACTACGCCAGCCGAAATAGGCCGGTGGTTGTTTTCCATTTGATTAAGATAAGAAAGCGAAACGCCCAGCTTTGCTGCAAAATCTTTTTGCGTCAGGGAAAGCTTAAGGCGGGTCTCGCGGATTTTTACGCCTGCATATAATTTTTGAGTGGCCATTCCGGCAGTATACGCAGTTTCGCAAATTTTAAAAGTAGCTTTTGCAATATTGCAACTGCGCCCCTTTGCAAGGGCGCAGTCATTGGGGTTAGTCTTGTTTATCAACCACGTAGTCTTCCAGAATACGTTCGGCTTTGGCTGCTTCCAGCTTGTTGATGCGATCATCCGATGCGCGGTCATCAAGGCGGTATTTCACCAGATTAACTAGGCTGAGGGTCAGCATAAATATCCCCATCGCCCAGAAACCTTTGGTGGAAAGGTTAACCGGAGCCAGCCAGATGGATGCGGCCAGCATTGCATAAGCGGTTCCCACACCGATGGCATTAAAGGTTGTGTAAATTCCGTTGGATTTTTCGTCAAACATTGGTCTTCTCCTTAGTTGGTTTCAGATTGAAGGCGGGCAAGAACGTCCGCTGCGGTGGTTTTTGTGGCCACGCCATAGCCTTGTTCGTTAAGGCGGTCGCCGATGTCTTCAAAACGCAGATTGGCGTCGATTTCGCGCAGGATTTCCGATTGCTCAAACGGGTCGTCCTGGTCGATAACCCTTGAGATCAGCTCCTCGGCCTCCTCTATACTGTTTTGGCGCGGCGCAAAGCTGTTGAGCTTTACCTGTATGCGCCGTTCCTGATGGATTGCTTTGGCAGTGATTGCGCTTTGCTTTAGGTCGATAATTCGCCGGTTGGCGGCTTCGACCGAATTGCGCAGACGGGTTATTTTAGTGTCGATACGCGCGGCTGTATCGCGGCGCACCACCATTTCGTTTTCCATCTGCGCGATGCCTTGCGCGGCTTCGCTGGCCAGCTTTTCGCGGCCATCCGCAAGGGCGGCAACGGTGCTTTCGGTCAGCTTGTCAACGCGGCTTTTCAGAGCTTCAATTTGGCGTTGCTCATTTCGTTCGCGCATGATCAGGCTGGCAAGCGTGGATTTTGCGGCTTGCAACCCCACTTGTGCTTCGCGGATTTTTTGATCGATCAGATCAATGGCAAAATGGTCGCGGAACTTTTCCTCGGCCCTTGCATTGGCGCCCTTGAACAGGGTGTTGATGGTATTAAACATTGTCTTCCTCCGTTTGTGAACATTGTTCATGAGTAACAGATAGGAAGGCCTGAACGATGTTCAAGGAAAAACATGAACTTTGTTCAAGTTTTTTGGTTTTTGCTTAGATTTGAAAGAATTAGCGTGATCATTCGGGTCATTTCATCAACCGGCACGCCGGATATCCGCCGCTGTAAGCCCAGTAAAACAATGCCGTGCACCGATGAAAACAGGCCACGGGTCATTAATTCGCTGTCTTTGCGGGATAAATCGGGAAATATTTCGCGCACCGGAGTGTTAATATGGCGAAACAGATCGCCAAGCGCATTCATATACCATTCCGGCACCTCCGGCCCGGCGGTCATTTCGATGTCAAACAGGGCTGACCACGCGTTGAAATTCTCAGACGCGAAATTCAGATATGCCAGCGACAGGGCAATCAGTCGTTTACTTGGCGGGTCGGTTTCCATGTTGACGGTGGATGCCGCCACCGCAGCGCCGAGCCGCAGGAACGTTCGCCCGTTAACCTGAAGCGCCAGCCCGTTCATATCTTTGAACACATTATATATTGCACCCACCGAACAATTCGCCTGTTTTGCCAGATCACGGGCCCGCAGGGTATTCAGGCCATTTTCAATCACGACCTGCTCAGCCAGATCGGGCTTTGGTATTTTTGGCCATATGGACCTCCGGTGAACGATGTTCAATATATAGCCATCCATTCGGGAAAGGCAAAGGTAGTTTGCAAATTTGCAAAATCTGTGTCCGGCGTCAGGTTAAGTTTGCAAATATGCCAATCCCGACTTCCCATTAACCCGTCAAACCCTTAAGCTGCGCTGCAAACGGTTCTGCGTTCAGGGGCATTATATGAGCGACATTTTGCAACAACTCGAAACCCGCCGAGCGCAGGCGCGCATGGGCGGCGGTCAGCGGCGCATTGATGTGCAGCATTCCAAAGGTAAACTTACGGCGCGCGAGCGGCTGGAAGTGTTGTTGGATGAGGACAGTTTCGAAGAGTTCGATATGTTTGTCGCCCACCGTTGCGTAGATTTTGGCATGGAAAAACAGCATTACCCCGGGGACGGGGTGGTTACCGGCTGGGGCACCATTAACGGGCGTATGGTTTATGTCTATTCTCAGGATTTCACGGTGCTGGGCGGGTCATTATCTGCCACCCATGCGCAGAAAATCTGTAAAATCATGGATATGGCCATGCGCAACGGCGCACCTATCATTGGCCTGAACGATAGCGGTGGTGCCCGCATTCAGGAAGGTGTGGACGCGCTGGGCGGTTATGCGGATGTTTTTCAGCGCAATGTTCTGGCCAGCGGTGTGGTGCCGCAGATCAGTGTGATCATGGGGCCATGCGCAGGCGGCGCGGTGTATTCCCCTGCGATGACCGATTTCATTTTTATGGTGCGCGATAGTTCTTATATGTTTGTGACCGGTCCCGATGTGGTCAAAACCGTTACCAATGAGGTGGTCACCGCCGAAGAACTGGGCGGGGCGCGGACCCATACCAGCAAATCCTCGGTGGCTGATGGTGCCTATGACAATGATATGGAAGCCTTGTTTGAAGTGCGTCGACTGTTTGATTTCCTGCCGCTTAACAACCGCGAAAAGCCGCCGACGCGACCGTTTAATGATAATCCGTCGCGGGTGGAGGCCAGCCTTGATACATTGGTGCCCGATAACCCAAATGCACCCTATGATATGCACGAACTGGTGCGTAAGCTGGCGGATGAAGGTGATTTCTTTGAAATTCAGGCGGAATTTGCCAAAAACATCCTGACCGGATTTGTGCGGCTTGAGGGCAAAACTGTGGGCGTGGTGGCCAACCAGCCGATGGTGCTGGCGGGGTGTCTGGATATTGACAGTTCGCGCAAGGCGGCGCGGTTTGTGCGGTTTTGCGATGCGTTTGAAATTCCGATTTTAACGCTGGTGGATGTGCCGGGGTTTTTGCCGGGCACCGCGCAGGAATATGGCGGGGTGATCAAACACGGTGCCAAACTGCTGTTTGCTTACGGTGAAGCAACCGTGCCCAAAGTGACGGTGATTGTGCGCAAGGCTTATGGAGGGGCGTATGATGTGATGGCCTCAAAACATCTGCGCGGAGATTTTAATTATGCATGGCCAACAGCGCAAATTGCGGTAATGGGCGCGTCTGGCGCGGTGGAAATCATTCACCGTGCCGATCTGGGGGATGCGGATAAAATCGCCAGCTACACGGCAGATTATGAGGCCCGTTTCGCCAGCCCGTTTGTGGCGGCAGAAAGAGGGTTTATTGATGAGGTGATATTGCCCCATAATACGCGGCTACGGGTGACGCGGGCTTTTGCCAGCCTGCGGGGCAAACACCTTAGCAATCCGTGGAAAAAACATGACAATATTCCGCTTTAGGGGGACGATATGAAAAATCTTATCAAACTATTAATTGTGCTGGTCATTGTGCTGGGAGGGTTACGATTTTTCTTTCCGCCATTAAAAGAACTTGGTTACGCAACCTCGGATGACGGTATTTCCGCGCGAGTCATGGTGCAGCCAAAAGGCGGGGCTGACCCTCTGCAAATATTTATTGAGGCTGCCGAAGGCTTTGATCAGCCGGCTTTTGCCAGCGAAATATGCGACTCGCTTATTGTGGACATGGTTGGCGGAGATCTGCCATTGGCGGGCATCAATGACGCTGGAAATATCGAAATTCAGTTTATCACCGGCGGGCGGTATTTTTATCGGTTTTCCAAACCGGAACCTTACAGTTTTAAGTATGCGTCCGAAGGCTGTGAGCAAAGCGAAACCGCAACAGATGGCTAATCTTCCTTATATGCTGAAACATCGGGGTTTTCCGGGTCGGTTGCATGGCTCTGACTTGCAATTCACCATCCGGCGTGCCTCACCCAAAGGCGTTACGCCGCTAAAAGCGCGGGAGAGGTTCAAAGATCGAAAACCGATCGACAAACGCGCTGACGCAACCTTTATGGCAGCGCTTTGGCTGCATTTTGGTGATGAACCTTTTGAGCGCGGTAATCTGGATGCGGGGCGGCTGAATTGGGTTTTCGGGCGCGAGGTGATCGCTGCGACAGACCCGTTCGACCCAGCAAACTATGAATCGTTACTAAAAATAAACCTAAGCCGCGCCCATGCCAGCTTTCCGGAAATGATGGATGAGGTCATTAAATGACATGCACCGCCCAGCGAATATTTGGCGTTTTGGGCGGAAACCGTGCTGCAATGCAAGATTTTGCTGGCGCAGACCTTTGTTTCGGTGCAAAGTATTTTGGCAGTCATCAAGGAGATACACGATGCAAAAGAAATTTATCGCCGCAGTATTGTCATTATTTATTGTTTCAGCATGTGCAACCCCTGAAGAAACTATCGCTTTGGGTGCAGCCTTGGGGGCCGGCACTGCCTTGGCAACTGGCGGTAACGTCGCGGGTGGTGCGCTTATTGGCGGTGGTGCCGCACTTATTTGCGAAGCAACCAACACCTGCTAAAACCAAGTTCAACAGGCTTTCGAGCCAAAAATTCAAAGGGATTCTGCATGAATATGCAGTGTCCCTTTTTGTTTTTCAAAAGGGCGCGGCCTGATGTTTAAGAAAATCCTGATTGCCAATCGCGGCGAAATTGCTTGTCGGGTTATCAAAACCGCAACGCGGATGGGCATCAAAACTGTGGCGGTATATTCGGATGCGGATAAACATGCGCTGCATGTAAAAATGGCTGATGAGGCGGTGCATATCGGGCCGTCACCCGCCAACCAGTCTTATATTGTGATTGATAAAATCATGGCAGCAATCAAAGCGACGAGCGCTGAGGCTGTGCATCCTGGCTATGGGTTCTTGTCGGAAAATTCGCTTTTTGCCGAGGCGTTAGAGGCCGCTGGTGTGGTATTCATTGGCCCTCCGGTTGGGGCTATTCAGAAGATGGGTGATAAAATCACCAGCAAAAAACTGGCTGAAGAGGCTGGTGTTTCGACGGTTCCGGGGCATATGGGGTTGATTGAAGACGCGGATGAGGCGGTGAAAATTAGCCAGCAGGTTGGCTATCCGGTGATGATCAAGGCCAGCGCTGGTGGCGGTGGCAAGGGTATGCGGATTGCGTGGGATGATGACGGCGCGCGTGAAGGGTTTCAAAGCTCAAAAAACGAGGCAGCGGCCAGTTTTGGTGATGATCGCATATTTATTGAAAAATTCATTACTCAGCCAAGGCATATTGAAATTCAGGTGTTGGGCGACAAACACGGCAATTGCATCTATCTGCATGAGCGTGAATGTTCAATTCAGCGTCGTCAGCAAAAGGTGATCGAAGAAGCGCCAAGCCCGTTTTTGAACGCAGAAACCCGTGCGGCGATGGGCGCACAATCGGTGACTTTGGCGCAGGCGGTTGATTATTGCAGCGCTGGCACCGTGGAATTTATTGTTGATGCTAAGCAGAATTTTTACTTTCTGGAGATGAACACGCGGCTACAGGTCGAACATCCGGTGACTGAACTGATCACCGGCATTGATCTGGTTGAACAGATGATCCGCGTAGCTTACGGCGAAAAACTGACCATCAAACAGGCGGATGTGCAGCTAGACGGCTGGGCGATCGAAAGCCGCCTTTACGCCGAGGACCCGTATCGCGGGTTTTTGCCCTCGATCGGGCGGCTTAGCCGCTATCGCCCGCCCGCTGAAGAAAGCAGCAAAACCCATGTGGTTCGCAATGACACCGGCGTTTATGAGGGCGGCGAGATCAGTATGTATTATGATCCGATGATTGCCAAACTGTGTTCATGGGGGCCGGATCGCGCGGCGGCGCTGGAAACCATGCGGCAAGCGCTCGACGGGTTTGAACTGGAAGGGATCGGGCATAACTTGCCATTTTGCTCGGCTGTGATGGACCACCCGAGGTTTATCTCGGGCGACATTTCAACAGCGTTTATCGAGGAAGAATACCCTGACGGGTTCAAGGGTGTGGAACTGCCGCAAACAATTTTGCAAAAGCTGGCAGCGGGGGCGTCCGCCATGCACCGGGTTACAGAAATTCGCGCCAGTCGTATTTCGGGGCGGATTGATAACCATGAACGCGAGGTTGGGACCGAATTTGTGATCTCGCTGGGGGGCTATGACTTTTCTGTCAGCGTTGATGCGGATCGCAACGGATCAACCGTTACCTTTGAAGATGGCACCAGCCACCGCGTAACCTCCGATTGGCAAGCGGGGGAAACTTTGCCAAAGCTTGAGGTCTCGGGTCAGCGCATGAATGTGAAGATTGACCTGATCTCTAACGGATTTCGCATGCGCCATCGCGGCGCGGATTTGAACGTGATCATCCGCACGCCACGATTGTTTGAGCTGTCAAAACATATGGTTGAAAAAGTAGCGCCAGATACCAGCAATCTGTTGCTGTGCCCGATGCCGGGCTTGGTGGTTTCGGTTGCGGTTGTGGTTGGTGACGAAGTGCATGAGGGCCAGGCGCTCTGCACAGTGGAAGCCATGAAAATGGAAAATGTGCTTAAGGCCGAGAAAAAAGCCGTGATTAGCAAAATCAATGCAGGCGTGGGCGATAGTCTGGCAGTTGATGATGTGATTATGGAGTTTGAATAGATTGCCAATGAGGAGCATCAGCTAAATGCAAGCGTGGATAGGCCCTGCGATTATTGCCACAGTGTTTGCGTCTGTGTTCGGGTTTCTGCGCGACCGTCATTTTGACGGAAAGCGGCGGCAGGAACGGGTTAAGGACATTCAAATTGCGCTGCTGGCGGAAATTCGGGCTTATGTGGCGGTGCTGGTTCGCGACCGGTTGGATGAATTTGAACAGGGTATGCTGGCGCGAATGCAAAGCGATAACAGTTTTGTGCCGTTTATCCCGCGTGAAAAGAACGATACGTTTTTTCAGGCGATTTTGGTGGATATTCATATCCTGCCCGAAAGCTCGATTGACCCTGTGGTGGTGTATTACAGCCAGATTGTGGCGATTGCCGAAATGGCGTTGGATATGCGGACCACGATGTTTGCAAAACTGGAAATGCAGCGGCGAATGGATGTTTACCGCAATTTTATCTCGATGAAACAAGAGGCGGTTGTTTTGGGGTTGGAGGCGGAAACCATGCTGGATTTGCACATAAAATCAGGCCGCCAAGGGGTTGACCGGTTTTTAGCTATTCGTAGTGAAAAAGAAATAAACCAAACCCGTGAACAGGTTGAAAGCTGGCTTAATAGCCGGGTTTCGGACCTGTCCGACCGTTGATTGGACGAGGTGGATAATGTGATTTTGACATATAAACATCCTTTCACTGATACAGTCAGTAGTCATGACTGCTTACCTATATTTAGAGGGTATTCCCCCCATTTGCAAGCCGGTTATACCTTGCCTGCGTCAAGAAACAGTAAACAAAACCTGAAAGGGGCTTGCAATGTCTAACCCATTTGACGATTGGAAAGCCCTCGCTGAAAAAGAATTGCGTGGCAAACCGCTGAACGGGCTGAACTGGGAAACGCCGGAAGGTATCACCGTGAAGCCGGTTTACACGGCTGAGGACGTGGCCGATCTGCCCCATATGAACTCCATGCCGGGGTTGGAGCCTTTTACCCGTGGCCCGCGTGCCACCATGTATGCAGGTCGCCCGTGGACTATTCGGCAATATGCGGGATTTTCCACGGCTGAGGAAAGCAATGCTTTTTACCTGCGCAATCTGACGGCAGGGCAAAAAGGCGTTTCGGTGGCGTTTGATCTGGCGACGCACAGGGGTTACGATTCCGACCATCCACGTGTTGTTGGGGACGTTGGCAAGGCTGGCGTGGCGATAGACTCTGTTGAGGATATGAAAATCCTGTTTGACGGGATACCGCTGGATAAAATGTCGGTTAGCATGACCATGAACGGCGCGGTTATTCCGATACTGGCTAGTTTTATCGTGGCGGGCGAGGAACAAGGCGTTGATCGTGCTGCGCTGACAGGCACCATCCAGAACGATGTGCTTAAGGAATTTATGGTGCGCAACACCTATATTTACCCCCCCGAACCGAGCATGCGGATTGTGTCGGATATTATTGCGTTTACCTCACGCGAAATGCCGAAATTCAACTCGATCAGCATCAGCGGCTATCACATGCAAGAGGCTGGCGCGAATTTGGTGCAGGAGCTGGCCTATACACTGGCCGATGGCAAAGAATACGTGCGGGCCGCGATTGATGCGGGCATGGATGTGGATGCCTTTGCGGGGCGTTTATCGTTTTTCTTTGCCATTGGCATGAACTTTTTTATGGAGGCGGCGAAATTGCGCGCGGCGCGGTTGCTCTGGCATCGCATTATGAGTGAGATGGGGGCTAAAAAAACCAGCAGTAAAATGCTGCGCACCCATTGCCAGACTTCGGGAGTTAGTTTGCAGGCGCAAGATCCCTATAACAACGTGATCCGCACGGCATATGAGGCCATGTCGGCAGCGCTGGGCGGCACCCAAAGCTTGCACACCAATGCTTTGGACGAGGCGATGGCCTTGCCAACGGATTTCTCGGCTCGGATCGCGCGCAATACACAGATTATTTTGCAAGAAGAAACCGGGATTACCAATGTCGTTGATCCACTGGCGGGATCATATTACGTCGAAAGCCTGACAGCGGAACTGGCCGATAAGGCATGGGCGTTGATCGAGGAAGTCGATGAAATGGGCGGCATGACCAAAGCCGTGGCAACCGGCATGCCGAAGCTGCGTATTGAGGAATCTGCGGCGCGACGTCAGGCGGCCATTGATCTGGGGGATGAGGTCATCGTTGGGGTTAATAAATATCAACTGGATAAAGAGGACCCGATTGATATTTTGACTATTGACAATGCAGCGGTTCGTGACGCGCAAGTGAAACGGCTACAACAGGTAAGATCGCAACGCGATCAGGCGGCTTGTGATGGCGCGCTTGTCGCGCTTGAACAAGCCGCCCGCTCCTCGGGGAATTTGCTGGAATACGCGATTGAAGCCGCGCGGGCGCGGGCCACAGTTGGGGAAATCTCGGATGCTTTGGAAAATGTTTTCGGTCGGCACAAGGCCGAGGTCAAAACTCTGTCTGGGGTTTATGGCGCTGCCTATGCCGATGATGCCGCCTATGCAGAATTACAGGAAAATGTTGTCGATTTCACCAAGGGTGAAGGCCGTGCGCCCCGAATGTTGGTGGTTAAACTTGGGCAGGACGGGCATGATCGTGGCGCAAAAGTGATTGCCACAGCGTTTGGCGATATTGGTTTTGATGTTGATGTCGGACCGCTGTTCCAAACGCCCGAGGAAGCGGCCGAGGATGCGATTGCGGGCAATGTGCATGTTATCGGGATTTCCAGTCAGGCGGCAGGGCATAAAACCCTCGCGCCAAAATTGATCGAGGCGCTGAACAATGCTGGCGCAGGCCATATCATTGTGGTTTGTGGCGGGGTAATACCGCAACAGGATTATGAATTCTTGTTTTCTAAAGGTGTGCGCGCGATATTTGGGCCGGGAACCAATATTCCCGAGGCTGCTGATAAAGTATTGCGGCTGATACAACGTAAGAACTCGTAGGGTGGGGTTTTACCTCACCAAACATCAAAAGGAATACTATGACTGACCGTCCATCCGACACCCTTAAAAAAGCCGCCTTGCGGTATCATGAATTCCCCAAGCCGGGAAAGCTGGAAATCCGTGCCACCAAACCCTTGGCCAATGGCCGTGATTTGGCGCTGGCCTATTCGCCCGGCGTGGCCGAGGCTTGTCTGGAGATCAAGGCTGACGCCGCCAACGCCGCGCGCTACACCGCGCGGGGCAATCTGGTGGGGGTGGTTACCAACGGGTCAGCGGCGCTTGGGCTTGGCGATATCGGGGCTTTGGCCAGCAAGCCGATTATGGAAGGCAAAGCGGTTTTGTTCAAGAAATTCGCCAATATTGATTGTTTTGATATCGAGGTGGATGAGAGCGACCCGTATAAACTGGCCGATATTGTCACCTCGCTGGAACCCACGTTCGGCGCGATTAACCTTGAAGACATCAAAGCACCGGAATGTTTTATTGTTGAGAAATTATGCCGCGAACGCATGAATATTCCGGTATTTCATGACGACCAGCACGGGACTGCGATTGTGGTTGGCGCAGCGGCCAAAAATGCTTTGGAAGTCGCTGGCAAGAAATTTGAGGACATCAAGGTTGTGTCGACGGGTGGCGGCGCGGCGGGGATTGCTTGCCTCAATATGCTGTTGAAACTCGGGGTTCAGCGGCGCAATGTTTGGCTCTGTGATATTGACGGGCTGGTATATACGGGCCGCGATGCGGAAACCTCGCCGCAAAAAGAAGATTTTGCGCAAGATACTGAATTGCGCACACTGGATGATGTCATCGGCGGGGCGGATTTGTTTCTGGGCCTGTCGGGGCCGGGGGTTTTGAAACCTGAAATGGTGGCGAAAATGAGCAAAGCGCCAATTGTTTTTGCTCTGGCCAACCCAACGCCGGAAATTATGCCCGACGAGGTTCGCAAAGTTGCGCCGGATGCGATTATCGCCACGGGGCGCTCGGATTTTCCCAATCAGGTCAACAATGTGCTGTGTTTCCCGTTTATCTTTCGCGGCGCGCTGGATGTAGGGGCAACCACGATTAACGATGAAATGGAAATCGGCTGTGTGAACGGCATTGCGGCGCTGGCCCATGCCCATTCATCCGCCGAGGCCGCCGCGGCCTATAAGGGTGAGGAATTGAAATTCGGGGCGGATTATCTGATCCCCAAACCCTTTGATCCACGGCTTTTGGCCACGGTGGCGGGCGCTGTGGCTGAGGCCGCCATGAAAAGCGGTGTTGCTACACGGCCTTTGAAAGACATCGAGGCTTACCGCGAAAAACTGGATAATTCGGTTTACCGTTCGGCCTTTATCATGCGGCGGGTTTTTGATGCTGCCCGCAACACCAAACGTCGCATTGTATTTACCGAGGGTGAGGATGAGCGGGTGCTTCGTGCCGCCCATGCGATGATGGAAGAAACCCATGATGCTCCCATTCTGATTGGCCGCCCCGAAGTGGTTGCCAGCCGGATCGAGGCCGCTGGCCTGCCGATCAAAGCTGGCACAGATTTTGAATTGGTAAACCCCGAAAGTGACCCGCGATACCGGGATTATTGGGGGGAATACCACACGGCCATGGCGCGGCGCGGGGTCACACCGGCATTGGCGCAGGCGATTATGCGCACCAATACCACGGCAATTGGTGCCATAATGGTTAAACGTAACGATGCGGATAGCCTGATCTGCGGCACGTTTGGCCAATATCTGTGGCATCTGAATTATGTTGAACAGATTTTGGGGTCTGAAAGCCTGCAACCGCGCGGGGCTTTGTCGTTGATGTTACATGAAAGCGGCCCGTTGTTTATTGCTGATACGCAGGTGTTTCCTGAACCAACGCCGGAACAAATTGCCACAATCGTTTGTGGCGCGGCACGCCATGCGCGGCGTTTCGGGGTGGAGCCAAAAATCGCGCTTTGCTCCCATTCGCAATTCGGCAATATGCAAACGGATTCCGGCCGCCGTATGCGCGCTGCATTGGCCATTCTGGATGCACAGAATCTTGATTTCGAATATGAAGGCGAAATGCATGTGGATGCAGCGCTTGACCCAGATATCCGTGAAAAAATCCTGCCGTGCGGGCGGCTGAAAAGCCGCGCCAATGTGCTGATTTTTGCCAGCGCTGATGCCGCCAGCGGGGTGCGGAACACCATGAAAATGCTGGCCGGAGGGCTGGAGATCGGGCCTATTCTGATAGGCATGGGCAATAAAGCGCATATTGTTACGTCGTCGATCACAGCGCGGGGCTTGCTGAATATCGCGGCTTTGGCAGGGACTTCAGTACATCAATATGCCTAGCCGATAAATAAAGCGCGTTGGGTTGCAGAATTGCATCACATATTTTGCATAGTTACTTGATGTGTTCAAAAATTGCCGATTTGTGTTAAGGGTTGGTAACGACTTAAGTAAACACGCTTAGGCACATAGTTTATTGACTATTTGGAGATTGAAATGAAAAACGTTTTACTGGCTACAGCCGCAACATTTGGCCTTGCAACAATGGCAACTGCAGGAAACCCGGACACGCCACCGATTGTTGACCTAGCACCCGTGGCACCCGTTGCCGCTGCGATGAACTGGACAGGTTTTTATGCCGGCGGAATGGCCAACTTTGATAGCGGCCAGCTTGATTACTTTTTAAGTGATGTGCTGGGCATAGAAGCTGATTTTCTCGCCAGCAATAGTTTTGGTGGTTTTGTAGGTTATAACAAACAAGTTAACGCCCTCGTTTTCGGTGGTGAACTTGCTTATTCAACAGGTGATATGGGCTTCGATTTGTTTACAGAATCATTTCTTACCGATCGGGTGGATGTAAAAGCGCGGGTTGGCTATAGCTTTGGTCAGGCTATGGTTTATGGCGTTTTGGGATATTCTTGGGCAACTTTTGATGATGTTGGAGCTTTATTCCCAGGATCCGGGATGAATTATGGGGCTGGTGTTGACTATATGGTGACAGACCGTATTTTTGTCGGGGCTGAATATTTAATCAGAGACATCGTTGGCGAAGTTGGCCCGGAACGCTTTGAAAGCAGTCTTGGCACCCTTGGTATTCGCGCCGGGATGAATTTCTAACCTATGTTTTGATGCTTTTGAACAAATGTTATTAAAAGTATGACACTCAAATAACAGCGTTTGTGGAAGCCGCAGCCGCTGTTGTTTTTTTGAGGTTACCGCTGGACCTGCTTTGCCTGAGCGCTGAATGCACAAGCAACCTTAGTTTTTGGGGGTTAGATGGGGTATAAAGAGGCTTATCAGGCAGCACGGGACGATCCTGAAAAATTTTGGCTGCAAGCTGCCGAAGCGATTGACTGGATAAAAAAGCCAAGCTTTGCTTTGGATGACAGCAACGCGCCGTTATATGAATGGTATAGCGACGGGGTGATGAACACCTGTTATAATGCGCTGGATCGCCATCTGTTGGCAGGGCGCGGTGATCAGACCGCGATTATCTATGACAGCCCGATCACAGGCTCCAAAGACAAAATCACCTATGGCGAGCTGACAGCGCGCGTGGCGCGATTGGCGGGGGCGTTAAAGCAGCACGGCATAGGCAAGGGTGATCGGGTGTTGATCTATATGCCGATGGTGCCCGAAGCCATCGAGGCTATGCTGGCCTGTTCGCGTATTGGTGCGATCCATTCAGTGGTATTTGGTGGGTTTGCAGCCAATGAACTGGCGGTGCGTATTGATGATGCAACACCCAAAGCCATCATAGCTGCTTCTTGCGGCATTGAGCCGGGGCGAGTGATTGATTATAAATTGCTTTTGGAGGGCGCCATTGAAATTGCCTCTCACAAACCGGACTTCACGGTTGTGTTGCAGCGAGAGCAATCACCGGCAGCCCTGAAAGACGGGTTTGATTTTGAATGGCATAGCTTTCAAAAGGGCGCGGAACCTGCTGAATGTGAGCCGATGATGGGCAATGACCCGCTGTATATATTATATACCAGCGGCACCACCGGCCAACCCAAAGGGGTGATCCGGCCTAATGCGGGCCACGCGGTCGCGCTGCACTGGACAATGAAAAACATCTATAATGTTGATCCGGGTGAAGTGTTCTGGGCCGCCTCGGATGTGGGTTGGGTGGTTGGGCATTCCTATATTTGTTACGGGCCGCTTATTTACGGTGCCACCGCGATTGTGTTTGAAGGCAAACCGGTGGGCACGCCCGATGCGGGCACCTTTTGGCGGGTAATAGAAGAACACAAAGTTGTTTCGTTTTTCACAGCCCCAACCGCATTTCGGGCCATCAAACGCGAAGACCCGGCAGGTGAGCAGGTTAAGAAATATGATCTCAGCAGCCTAAAGGCCCTGTATCTGGCCGGAGAGCGCGCCGATTCCGATACCATCATCTGGGCGCAAGACCAGCTAAAGGTGCCGGTGATCGACCATTGGTGGCAAACCGAGATCGGCTATCCGGCGGCTGCCAACCCGATGGGGCTGGAGGCCTTGCTGGTAAAGCTCGGGTCAGCTGGGGTGGCATTGCCGGGGTTTGATATTCAGGTGTTGGACGACGCGGGAAATCGGGTTACCGACGGTGAAATGGGTGCGATTGCCATTAAATTGCCATTGCCGCCGGGAACTTTGCCGGGGTTATGGAATGCTAAAGAACGGTTTCAATCCTCCTATCTTGAGACATTTCCCGGGTTCTATGAAACCGGCGACGCAGGTGTGATTGATGAAGATGGCTATCTTTATGTTATGGCGCGCACCGATGATGTGATCAATGTGGCAGGTCATCGGTTGTCAATTGGAGCAATGGAAGAAGTTTTATCAGCGCATCCCGATGTTGCAGAATGTGCAGTGATCGGGGTTGGTGACTCCCTCAAAGGCCAATTGCCGCTTGGGTTTCTTTGCCTGAATGCCGGAACCAATAAGGACCACAGCGAAATTACAGCCGAGTGCATCAAATTGGTGCGTGAAAAAATCGGACCGGTGGCGGCGTTTAACCTGGCTTGTGCCGTAGAGCGGCTGCCCAAAACCCGATCTGGCAAAATTCTACGCGGCACGATGGCAAAAATTGCTGATAATGCAGAATGGAAACTGCCCGCAACCATTGACGATCCGGATTCTTTGGTTGAAATAGGTCTTGCTTTGCAAGCTATGGGATATGCAAAAGCCAGTATCTGAGTCGCTAAATTAGTAAGCTGCACAAAATCTTTTCCATCTGGATTTTTGGCATGAAATTAAAAATGTATAAGTTCAAAGTGTTAAGGCGTGATTAACCTTTTATGCAGAATCCATTCGTTAGGATTCGCATTTTGCGTGTATTTTGCGAATCCTGTGCAATTTGCAAATCTAAAATTTTGCCGTTTGCGAATATACTGCCAAAATACGCAGATTATGGGTGGTTTTTATGGTCTCTTGTTTGCAAGGTTTATAGTGACGGTAAATCAATTCAGGAGGCCAAAATGGTCAATCTTTCCAAATCTTTAAGAAATATACTAACTATTTTTATGGCGTTTGCATGGATGAGCAGCAATGCGGCTGCCCAAGACACAATGTTGACATTAACCAACTCTAAAACCGGAGCAGAGATATTGCTAACCGAGGAAAGCATTATGGGGCTTGAGCAAGTTACGTTGCAAACAACCAACGAGTTTGTGGATTCTATGACTGCCTTTGAGGGACCTTTGGCGCGGGATGTGGTTGCGCTGCTTGGCGGTGGTTCAGGGGACATCGTGGTGTTGACGGCTGTTAACGACTATTCGATCGAAGTGCCGGTATCGGATTTTTTGAAATATGATGTCGTTTTTGCGATGTCGACCAATGGCGAACGCCTTTCAATGCGCGATAAAGGCCCGATCTGGGTGGTTTATCCGATGAG
>QIGK01000094.1 GCA_003228875.1 Rhodobacterales bacterium | reverse complement strand
AGCTGGCAGAGACCGGCCCCAGATGGCAGGCCATGCGCCTGTCGCGCAACCGCAACTGGGGGCATCCGCAGCTGATAAATTTTATTGAGCGCCTGTCACAACAGGCCCAGGAAATTGGCTGGAACGGGCTTTATATTGGGGATATGTCCCAACCCCGTGGCGGGCCGGTAAGCGGCCATGCCAGCCACCAAATTGGCCTTGATGTTGACATTTGGTTACTACCGCCGCCGCAGCTTAATCTAAGCGTTGCAGCGCGTGAAAATATTTCCTCATTAAATATCCGCTCAGATGACCGGCGCAGCGTCAACAGCAACTGGACCCCGCAACATATGGCGATTTTACGCGCCGCTGCCACCGACCCGGCAGTGGCCCGCATTTTTATAACCGGTGCCGCCAAAGTTCAGATGTGCAACGATACCGCCCCCGACGACCGCGCATGGCTGCGTAAAATCCGCCCTTGGTGGGGGCATTATTCCCATATTCATGTGCGGCTGAATTGCCCCAGAGGCTCTTTGAGATGTGAGAACCAAGCCCCGATTCCCCCCGGTGACGGATGCGCCGAAGCGGTTCGCTGGGTCGCCAATTCACTGGCACCTGCACCACCACAGCCGCCGCGTGACCCGAACGCGCCACCCCCAACGCCGCGCGGTGAACTGACCATGGCCAATTTGCCAAACCAATGCGCACGGGTGCTGCAAGCCCGATGATACTCAGAATTCTTGCGCTTATCCTGCTTGCCAGCCCGGCAATTGCCCAGCCGGTATTTGTCCGAGATTCGGTGCTGACCCTTCGCAATGACAGCGATGATTTTGGCGGGTTTTCCGGGCTGCATGTGTTTGAAAACGGACTTGATTTCGTTGCTATAACCGACCGAGGCAACCTGCTGAACGGCGTGTTTCAGCGCGTTGATGGCAGCATAGCAGGGGTAAGTTATGCGCCGCTATTGCCTATTCTGGATACCAAAGGCATGCCGCTTGACAGCAACAATACAGATGCTGAGGGCCTAGCCATTGCGCCCAACGGCAGCCTGATTATTTCATTCGAGAGCAATAACCGCGTCATGCGCCATGTCAGCCAGACCAGCGCCTCAGAATTCCTGCCCAAACATGTTGATTTTAACAATCTGCAAACCAATTCGGGGCTGGAAGCGCTGGCGGTTGATACCAATGGCACCATTTACGCGCTGCCCGAACGCTCGGGGGATTTGGATCGGCCTTTTCCGGTTTACCGTTTTCGTAACAACAGATGGGACACTATTTTAGAGGTACCGCGCCGCCCGCCTTTTTTGATGGTGGGTGCTGATGTGCTTGACGGAAAGCTTTATGTGCTGGAACGTCATCTGGCGGGCATTGCGGGGTTTTCGACCCGCATTCGCAGATTTACCATTGGCGAGGCGTTGTTTGACGAACAAACGCTTTTTACCTCAAGATCCGGCCAGTTTGATAATCTGGAAGGCATTTCTGTTTGGCGTGACCCGATGGGCCAAATTCGTGCCACGGTAATTTCCGATGATAATTTCAACTTTTTCCAGCGTAGCCAGATCGTTGAATTTGTATTACGCAACTAAGCAGAGGCAATCATTGTCGCGAGATCGGGCATGTCTTCCAGCTCTGCGATCACTTCAGCAATTGCGGTAATTGCTTGATCAATATCCTCGGAACTATGTAACGCAGTTATAAAAAACCTTAACCGCGCCTGTTTTTCGGGCACTGCTGGAAAAATGATCGGCAAAGCATTGATGCCACGCGCCAATAATTTATTGGCACCAATCACTGCGCCCATTGAATCGCCAATGATCACCGGCGTAATCGCTAATCCATCCGACAGGCCCACATCCAACCCCACAGCTTTGGCCCGCATCAGGAAATAAGCCCCGTTATCTTGCAGTTTTT
Source organism: Rhodobacterales bacterium (assembly GCA_003228875.1). Lineage (GTDB taxonomy): Bacteria > Pseudomonadota > Alphaproteobacteria > Rhodobacterales > Rhodobacteraceae > UBA3077. The sequence continues at coordinate 11,838 of QIGK01000094.1, read as the reverse complement.
TAACCCGTTCAGCCTCAATCAAACCAAGCGCGGTTGTGGCCGCCGCTGCCAGCGGTGCCGAAAGCCCAACCGAAAAAACAAACCCCGCCGATTTGAAACGCAGGAAATCAATCAGCGCCGCTGATCCAGCAATAAACCCGCCACTAGACCCAAGCGTCTTTGAAAAGGTGCCCATCCAGATTTCAACTAGGTTCGGATCAACCCCGCAATGTTGCGAAATCCCCCGACCCGTGCTGCCCAAAACCCCAAGCGAATGGGCCTCGTCAACCATCAGCCATGCGTTATGCCGTTGTTTGATCTCAACCAGCGCTGGCAGATCGGGCGTGTCGCCATCCATGGAATACAGCCCTTCAACCACAATCAGAACCTTGTCATAATTGCCGCGAACTTCAGCCAGTTTTCGGGTTAACCATTCAGTATCATTATGCGGAAAAACCAGCCGGTTTGCGCCTGACAGCCGCACCCCCTCCGAGACCGAATTATGGATCAGACTATCAATCAAAACCAAATCCTTGGGGCCGGTAAGTGCTGCTATTGTGCTAACATTGGTGGCATGGCCCGATACCATCGCCAAGGCGGATTCCACCCCGTAAAATCCTGAAATGGCCTGTTCCAGCGCAGAATGATAGGGCCGCTCGCCACCAACCAAACGGCTGGCCGTGGCTGAAACCCCCCATTTTTGGGCTGCCACCGCCGCTGCATCGCGCACCTTTGGGTGCTGGTTAAGCCCCAGATAATCGTATGAGGCAAATTGCAGACACTCCTGCCCGTCAATCCGTGCCGTAGCGCCGGATATTGCACTGGCCTCACGAAAAAACGGTGACGAAATCCCGACTAAATCGCCAGCAGCGCGCTGCATCGACATTTGCCGATATTCAGGAAGTTTCGCAAAATCAAAGGCTCGGGTCGGCTGGACCGGTGCAGATGTTTCGGGCCTTTGACTGCGTTTCGCGCGGTTTTGCCGAAGCTGCGCCAAAAGGGTTTCGGTGCTGCTCATCCCGCGGCCTTTTGGGTTAATCCAGTGATATTTTCTGCAGCTTTGCTAACTTTTTCCACCAGCATCGGGTCCAAATCAGGCTTGGCGACATGCTGCGCTATCAGCTCTGCACCATTTTCCGCAGCGCCCCCGTCCAGCACCTTATGGGCAAGCTGGGTCAGGGTCAGCCCGTCAACCAGTGCCATAATCGGCAGATCAATGCCCAGCTTTTCATCAGCCTGCATGCGCAAAGACATCGCCATAAGCGAATCAAATCCCATTTCAGTCAGCGGCGTGTCGGGGTCTATATCCTCAGGCGGCTGGCGCAAAACTTCGGAGGCTTCAACGCGCAGAAGATCGGTAATTTTTACAATAGCTGCGTTGCGGCTCAGGCCTTTCAGAATCGCTTTAAGATCAATTTTCCCACCAACGCTTGCCGATTTTGCGCTGAAATCTATCTGCTCAAAAAACGGGCTTCGCAGCAATTTCAGGTCATTAACCATATTGCCCCATGCCATTGCGCCCATCGCAACCACGCCCCCTGATTGCCGTTGAATAACGTCTTCCAATGCGCGCAGGGCTTGGGCCATATTCAGCATGCCCCCCCCGATTTGCTTGTCAATCAAGGCACGCTGATCAGCCTTATCAGCTAAAAACCCCTGATCAGAAATCGGCCCGAAAGCCACACATGTGGCGGGCTCGCCGCGCTTCTGACGCTCCTGCATCAGCCCTTCCAAAAAGCTGTTACCAGCCGCATAAGCCGCTTGCCCCGGGTTGCCAAAAAATGTGGGAATTGAGGAAAACGCGATAAAATGGTCCAGATCAAACTTGCAGCTATGTTGGTCCAACAACTGCCCAACCGCGATTTTGGCATCCAGAACCGATGCGTTTTGCGCCGCGTTTGCATCGCGGATCAATCCGTCGTCCAGCACCATGGCGCTGTGGATAATACCGCGCAACGGCACCTTGTCGGCGGCTATTTTATCAAAAAGCTGCTGCATTTGTTCAGGATTGCTGGCATCGCAGGCAATCACCTCGACCTCTGCATCCGTTTCAATCGGGTCCATCACACCCGAGCGGCTAACCAGCCACAGCTTTTTGGCGCCTTTTTGCGCCAACCATTCAGCCGTTGCGCGGCCCAGCCTGCCAGTGCCGCCAATGATCAGCCAGCCATCCCGAGGCACAAATTCTTTTGGTTTTGGGTTTTGCACAACCTCAGGCGCCTGCACCACTATTTTGCCGATATGCCCCGATTTCTGCATCAAGCGGAGCGCATCCGCGACCTCATGACTTTTGAATATCTGGCAAGGCAGCGGCGAATATTCACCGGTTTCGAATCGGGCCTTCAAATCTGCAAACAACCGCGAAACAACCTCTGGACGCGCCGCCAGCAACTGGTCTGCATCCACCCCGAAATACAAAATATTTTTACGAAATGGTCGCAGCCCAATCCGAGTGTTTGCAAAAAAATCGCGCTTTCCCAGTTCAATAAATCTGCCAAATGGTTTTAGACATTCTATTGATCTTTGCATGGCCTCACCGGCCAGCGAATTCAGCACCACATCGACACCACCAAATTGTTCGGTTATTTGGTCGGCAAACTTATGATCACGACTGTCAAAAACCTGTTTGGCCCCCAAGTCGCGCAATAGTTGCCGTTTTTCCCGAGTTCCGGCAGTTGCAATAACAGTTGCGCCCAGTTTTTTGGCAACTTGCATCGCGGCCAGTCCAACGCCGCCAGCGCCGCCATGGATCAACACAGTTTCGCCTTTTGACAGATTAGCGAGTTCCTTTAGCCCATAAAGCGCTGTCAAAAATGCCACCGGTAAAGATGCAGCCTGAGCGCTGGAAATATGGTCAGGCATTGGCGCAACCACTGCCGCATCAACAGTAACATGGCTTGAAAACCCAGCTGGGGCAAAACTGATCACCTGATCGCCAATGGAAAAGCCGCTATCCACGCCGGCCCGAATAATTTTGCCCGCACATTCCATGCCCAAAGTCGCGCCAGCAAAACCGTTTTCCAAGGCTTCAGCAGGCAGCAGACCTTGCGTCCACATGACATCGCGAAAATTAAGACCGGTATGTTCTACTGCAATTTCCACCTGTCTGGCGGTCGGGGCAACCCGAGCCTTGCCTTGCCAATGCAACGATTGCACCTGCCCTTGGCGACCAAATGCAAGCACCGATGCCTTGCCAGAATTAATTCGGTTTTCGCCTAGATCAGCGCCAATTATCCGCGTTGCGAACAAGTTGTCTTTATGCAAAATCAAATGCGGCTCTTTCGAAAATTCCCGCAGTATTTCCAGTGAAACCGCGCCATCACCATCGATTTCGAGCGCTTGAATTTGGATATCAGGAAATTCGTTAGCAGCCACGCGCAGCCAACCCACCAGCGCCGCGCCCATTGCAGGCGAGGTGTCAAAAATAACCAACAGCTTTTTAGGCTCTGCCAAACATACTTCTTTAAGCTTAAGGAAAGTTTTTGCTAGGTCCGCTGCGCTCTCAAGGGGCAAAACCACAGCTTTGCCTTGAATATTATCCTGAAGAACCGGAATGCTTAGTCTTGTTTGCCATTGCGTATTTCGGGTGCTGTCAAGCAACCACCATTCATTCTTTTCAGGCTTTTCAAGGGTGTTTTGCATCGGGCCAATGCCGCTAACCAACCAATGACGTGCCTCGGGACAGGAAAGTTCGGTCATATCTGCTTGTCTGAACCCTGCTTGTTTTAGCCGCATAAAAAGCGTTTTGGCTGAGGTTTTTCGCGGGATCGCCATGCCCGAAGCCAATGATTTTTCATCCCGGCCTGCTTCAAACAATCCGTCATAAAGCGTGTTAAATGCGTCACGTTCTGGCACCATCGACAACAGGTTTCCCGCAGGGGAAAGTAACGAAGAAAGCCGCGCAAGTTCACCGGACCCAGCCATTGCCAGCCCGTCAACCGAGAGTATCAAATCAAATTTTTGCTGGGTTTTCAGGCCATCAAGCGGCGTGACCAGCAACTTTGAAAGCGTGGGTAAAAGCAGCTTTTGGGCATTGGCTGCCTTGGCATCAAAATCGCTGACAACCAGCTGATCGACACTTGGGATTTTGCAAATATTCTGGCAAAACGCAGCTTCAACCCGCCCGATTACCAAGATATTCAACCGTTTGGCCATTGGCCATTGGCCTGTTATTTTAGCCATCAGATCACCCATTATCCGCCAACGCCAACGCCCTGCAACGCTCAGATCAATATCTGGGGCGGGTGGTTGTACCAAAAGCTGGTTTAGCAATACTGGTTTCAGGTTCTGGCGCAGAAACAGCATTTTTTGCAGTTCTGATACATGGGTTGGCGCCGCGTTTAGCAACGCTGCTTGCAAGTCTTTAACATCGGGGCAATCCTGCGACGTTGCCAATTGCCAAACCGACCCCGCGTCGGTTTTCGCCAGCCCGTCTTCAGCCAAAAAATCAAGGCAGGTTTCCAACAGGCCACCGACATTATTTTTCTGAAAATCAGTAATGTCAATCTGATGAGCCTTTACCAATTCTCCCAAAGTTTCAAACACAATTGAGCGCGCTGTGGAATCCAGTAAAACCGCCGCATCGCCTGCGCTAATACCGCCGCAAGAAATTCCGACATTGGCCAGTATCCCGTCAATTTCCAATGGTTGATCAACCATGGTTAGGGCCACGCGGCTTTGTTCCCAAGTTGGGGTTTGCCCAGTATTTTTTGCCAAATCAACGGTCACAAGCCGCACATCCAGCATTTGCGCCCGAACAACCCCTGCTGCGTCACATAGCGAAATATCAGCAGTCAAGCCGGTTTTGTTGAAACGCGTCAGCGTGATATTTGATCGATTGATAACGGTGTCACCGGCAAAAACCCGCAATTTCCCAAAGCTTTTAGGGACCATCATAACGCCTGCGTGGTCAGGCATAATTGCGGTGGATTGAATTAATGGAAAAATCCCGTGCATAGCAGCATCAGCCAGCCTCGGGTCCAGAACATATCGATTTTCCGAGGCAGGCAGGCCCAGAATTGCATCTGCGACATGGTCTTTGATCGCTATTTTTTGCACCAATGCAAATTCCGGCCCATATTTTAAGTGCTGCTGCGCAAGAGCATCGTAAATTGGGCAGACATCAGAGTTTTGCAACGCCTTTATTGGCGTAACTTCATTGACCGGATTGGCGCGAACGGTGGCAAAGCAGGCAAGCTCCCAACCTGCTTCACCGATGGATTTTCGCACCTCTATGCTTATTTTACAGGCACTTTCTTCAAATCTTGTGCGAAAATCAACAGAGCCAGCGGTTTCAAAAACCACTGGTCGCAGGAATTCCATATCCGCCAGTTCGACCTGCGAAACAGCCAACGCCTGCTGTCCCGCTGCCAGCGCCATTTCGGCAAATCCGGTTGCCGGAAACACGATGCTTTCATCAACCACATGATCGGCAAGCCAGCCAATTTTACGCGGGTCCAGCCGGCTGTGCCAAATGTTTAACCCCACTTGAATTTGGTGGCCCAGCAATGGATGGCCACCCTTGCGGCCATATGGATCAGACGCGCCCGGGCTGGAAGGAATGCGAAATTCTTTTTTGCGCCATGCAACCGATGGCAGGCCTGCAAAATAAGCAATCTGCGGCCCGTGAAACCTTGGCCGGTCGATTTTTGCACCCTGAACCAATGCTCTTGCTACGGTTTTTTTGATTAATCCGGCATCAGGATGTTTGGCTGACATGGTTTTGATAAAACCAATGTGCTGCCCATTTTCTAGCGAATCCGTCACATAGTTTTGCAGAATGCTTTTGGGGCTTATTTCGACAATTATATCAAACCCGTCAGAGACCATTGCCGCAATCGCGGGTCGAAAATGAACCGAATTTCGGGTGTTTTGCCACCAATATTGCGCATCGAGTGTTTCACCCTCTACCCGCACGCCTTTGGAGGAGGAATAAAACCGCGCCTGCCCTGCAACCGGCGACAAATCCGAAATATCGTTTAATAAACGGGTTTTAATCTGGTCGACAGCGGGGCTGTGGAACGGATAGGGAATGTTAAGGGTTTTTACCGCAATTCTTGCTTTGCGTGCAAAAGCGGCAAACGCCTTGAGTTGTTCCAGCGGGCCAGAGATGCTACAGGAACGGCTGGAATTCTCAGCCGAAATAACAATATCATGCGCGCCAAATTCCGCCAAACTAACCTTTAGGGCATCTGCACCACACAGTACGGCCGCCATGGTGCCTTTGCCATATAGCCCCCCCAGCGCAGCGGAACGTGACCGCACCAGATGCACCGCTTCGGGCAGCGTTATGATACCCGCCCCATAGGCGGCCGGCACCTCACCAGCAGAATGGCCCATCACCGCTTGCGGGGCCAGGCCCGCATTGACAAGGCTGTCTGACAAAGCCACCTGAATGGCAAAAGCCAAGGGCTGGGTCAGTGGTGATTGCCCTAATTCATTCTCAAATGCTGGGTCAAATAACAACGCCCGCAGATCATGGGGGCTTTGGCATGCAAAAAGCGTTGAAACCTCATCGAACACCTCTCGGAAATCACGGCAGGTCTGATAAAGTTCTCGCCCCATTCCGGGCCATTGCGACCCGTTTCCTGAAAAAACAAACGCTACTTTTCCTTCATGGGTTTTGCTCTGACCAGTCACGAAACCGGCGTTTTCTGAATTTTGAAGAAACCCGTTCAAGCCATTTTTAATGTCCGCAATCGTGTCGCCCAAAGCCACAAGACTGTGGCTGTGGCGCGTCCGGCGATAGATAGCGTTGTTAATTTTAATGCGGCGTGATCACCACCCAAAATAGTGTCATGGTAATCTTGGGCCAATGTCCGCAAAGCAGGTTCGCAACTGGCGCTAAGCAGCAGGTTTTGGTTGCGCGGCACAAGGTCGGGCTGCGGCGTGGTTTCATGCTGCCACATTTGGCGCACCACCACATGAGCATTTGCGCCGCCAAACCCAAATGAATTAACCCCAGCCAGCCATGGCCGGTTTCGCTCAGCCAATATCACCGGTTCGGTTGCCAGCGACAGGTTCAGCGCGTCAAAATCAATATGGGGGTTTGGTTCTTGAATGTGCAGACTGGCAGGATAAACGCCTTTTTCCAGCGCCAACACTGTTTTTAATAGCCCAACCAACCCCGAAGCGGGCTCCAGATGGCCAAAATTGCTTTTGACTGAACCAATGGGCAACGCAGTGCCACGCGGTCCGGCGAAAGCCTTGCCAATGGCGTTGGCCTCAACCGGATCACCAACTGGGGTGCCTGTGCCGTGGGCCTCCAGAAAAGCCAGATCGTTCAGATCAAACGGAGCGTTGGCGCGAAGGTCTTGCAACAATTCCTGTTGGCGCTGCGTTGAAGGCATCGACATGCCAACCGTGCGCCCGTCAGAATTTACTACTGTGGCATGGATAACCGCGCGCAGGCAATCACGGTTTTTCTGGGCCACATCCATGCGCCGCAACACAAAAACCACCGCGCCTTCAGAACGAACATAACCGTTTGCATCTTTGTCAAATGCTTTGCAAAGCCCGTCAGGCGACAACATCGAAGCCCGTGAGAACCCGACAAACGGGATCGGTGAAATCAGCAGATTTACCGCGCCGACTATGGCAGTTTCTATTTTGCCGTTGCGCAGGGCCTCAACCGCTTGATCCAGTGCAAAGAATGATGATGAGCAGGCGGTGTCGACTGTATAGCTTGGCCCTTTGAGATCAAAATAATAGGCCAGCCGGTTCGACATAACCGAAAGGGTATTGCCCAACATAAACTGGGCATCCACCCCGTCAGGGTCACCCGCAAAACCGGTGGAATAATCAGAGCTGGACGCCCCGATAAAAACCCCGGTTTTTCGCCGGTCCCAATTGTCATCGGTCAGCCCTGCTTCGGCCAATGCCTCGGCGGTTACTTCCAGCAACAATCGCTGTTGCGGGTCCATCTGTTCGGCCTCGCGCGGGGATATCCCAAAAAATGCAGCGTCAAATTCCCAGATATTATCAAGTTGCCCCGCTGCCACGGAATAGGTTTTGCCTTTGGCTGCCGGATCAGGATGGTAAAACATATCCTTTGAAAACCGGTCGGCTCCGATCTCAGAAATTACGCATTTTTGGTCAATTAAAACCTGCCAAAAAGCATCAATGCCGGTGGCTTGTGGCAAGCGCACACCGTATCCGGTTATGGTTACGTCATTATTGGAGGGTTCTGCTGTCGTCTGCCCGAAATCGGAAGAAGTCACGTTATGTCACCTTGGTTGAATAGATTCACACAAAACGACTTAAACGTGTAATAATAGTTAACGAAACCCTACAAAGGTTAATATTTTTGCATTTAGCAAAGCAAAAAATTGTCAGGCGGCGTTAAAGCACCTGATCACTGGCGCAAACCAAGGGACGCGCCAGCAAAAATTGATACCATCACCAAGGCCCCAAATCCACAATTGCCTGACAGCGCCATACCATAACCAAACATCAAGCCGCCAACCACAAATGCCATTGGGTTCCATGCTTGGGTAAACTGGAAAGAGGCTACCGGACAAACTGGCCAGTGCAGTGAATACCAGCTCAGAAACCTCAAGTATCAGCTGGCTGGGATTTTTATCTCTTCGTCATAAGTGCAAAACATTGTGTAAAGCAATTCAATCATTTGCGCGGCTTTTGGATCCCCCAGCGAATAATATATTGCCTTGCCATCGCGCCGCGAATTAACCAGACCCTCCAGCCGCAACCGCGCCAGTTGCTGGCTTACAGCGGCCTGACGGCTGGATAACAGGTTTTCAAGTTCTGTGACCGATTTTTCACCCGTCACCAAATGGCAAAGGATCATTAGCCGGCCTTCATGGGCCAACGCCTTCATAAAGTCGGTTGCGGATTTCGCGCTTTCCAGCACGCCTTCAATAGTTTCGTCCGACATATCGTCGGTAATTGTTGGGAAAGACATCAGCTTCCTTCCACCTCCATTTGTTCTGGTAGTTTCTCTAGCATAACCTCAAGCATCCATCAAAAGAAATCTTCGCCCAGATAGCCAGTAATGCGTCCGGTTTCCTGCCCGTCAACCAACAGCACAAAAGTTGGCGTAAAAACAGCAACAGAATCTAGGGTGATGCTCTCGGGCAATTCATCATAAATGCTCATCCGTAACAATGGCGCAATCTTGCCTTCGGTGATTTTGGAATAGGCATTGCCTACTTCTTCGGTCTATTGCGCACAATAAGGGCACGCGATTGAATCCAGCATTAACAGTCGCACCTCTGCCCGTGCGACATTGGAAAATCCAGTTAAATATATTACATCGCACAAGAAAGAAGATTACGCTGATGCATTCCAATATTCGCATCCATTATTGATTTTTGCGCGAATTGCGCTTAAAAAAATGGCAGCAACCACAAGAAACAGGTCTTTAGGGAGCATTCTGAATGAAACATATCACACTTCTCGCTGCTTGCTTTATAACCGCTTTGGCAACGACAACCTACGCACAAGAGATCTCTCCGTTAGAGGTTGTCTTTACCGAATACGGGGCAGTCGAAGTATCCTTGACAGGGGTTGCCGGCAACGCGGAAAACGGTGCATTGCTGTTCAAAAATCGCAAACTGGGCAATTGCCTTGCTTGCCATATTAACAGCGATATGTTGGATCAGGGCTTCCACGGTGAGGTTGGCCCTCCCCTTGATGGTGTTGGCGCAAACTGGTCCGAGGCTGAGTTGCGCGGCATCCTTACCAATTCCAAAAACACCTTTGACGGAACCATTATGCCAGCCTTTTATGTTGAGGTTGCTGGTGCCCGGACGCTTGATAAATTTGTAGGCAAATCCATTCTTGCAGCCCAGGATGTCGAAGATATTTTGGCTTACCTGCTGACATTAACAGAATAATCCGAAACTTTCAGATCCTACCAAAGAACGGGAGAGTAGAATGAAATATACAAGACGGGATGCCTTGGTAATCACCGCCGAATTGCAAGGCACGATCTCGACAAACCCGGATTTTCAATTCGAAGCGTCAATCGAAGAAGCAGGGACTTTCACTTTCACATGGCTCGATGATAACGGATCAGTTTACAACGCCTCCAAAGACATCGCACTCGCATAACCAGTCTCTAGGGGAGGAATTAGATAATGAAAAAAGTAACGACCCTGTGTGCAGCAATTTCAGCGTTTACGCTGTCCACCGGATTTGCCAATGCAGCGGCTCACGCCCCTGTTTTGTCGATTGACGGTGTTGTCATTGCAACCAGCGCACCGGCACCTGATTTTCTGGATATGGATGAAATCTTTTCCGGTTGGGTGTATCGCATCGCTGAAACACAAGCCTTGCAAATGAATGATTTCGATAATCCCGGCATGATCTTTGTTGATATAGCACTGGATACCTGGAATAGGGTTGAAGGCTCTGAGGGCAAAAGCTGCGCTTCGTGCCACTTGGCTGGACCGGAAGAATTTGCTGGCCTTCGCACCGTAACGCCGCGCTGGAATGAAGAAGCCGGCGCAGTATGGTCCATGGAAGACTATGTCAACTATAGCCGAGTGGAATACATGGGTGCAGAACCATGGAAAGTTGGCGGTGCTGACATGAATGGCATGGTTGCATTGATCAGCCTTCAATCTCGCGGCATGCCAATGAATGTCGCCATTGACGGTCCGGCTGCGGAAACATGGGCATTGGGTGAGGAGTTGTATTTCACCCGTTTTGGCCAGCTTGATATGGCTTGTGCCAATTGCCATGAAGATAATTACGGTGTGATGATCCGCGCTGACCGCCTTTCACAAGGTCAAAGCAACGGCTTTCCGGCGTATCGTTTGAAAAACGCCAAGCTGAACGGCATCCAAAGCCGGTTCTTAGGCTGCATGCAAAACATCCGTGCAACACCCTTTTCGGTTGGCGGCCCTGAATTCCTTGCGCTTGAACTTTACGTCGCTTCGCGCGGTAATGGGTTAAGTGTCGAAGGACCATCGGTTCGTAATTAAAAAACCCTCCCCCACAAATCATATTCGCTGGCCTCGTCCACTTCAACACTCACAATATCGCCAACGTTCAACCCTTCAAAACCTTCATCGATAAACAGGTTGCCATCAATTTCTGGCGCGTCAGCTTTGGTGCGACAGGTGGCACCCTCAGCATCTATTTCATCAATGATCACATCCAGACGCTGACCGACTTTGCTAGCCAGCTTGGCCTCAGAAATCACTTGGGATTTTTCCATAAACCGGTTCCAGCGCTCCTGTTTGACCTCGGCTGCGATCTGGTCAGGCAAGGCATTGCTGCGCGCACCTTTAACATTTTCATATTGAAAACACCCGACCCGATCCAGTTGCGCTTCATCCAGCCAATCCAGCAAGTGCTGGAACTCAGCCTCGGTTTCGCCGGGATAACCAACAATAAAGGTGCTGCGCAGGGTAATATCGGGGCAATCAGAACGCCATTTTTGAATCTCGTCCAAAGTTTTGGCGCTGGCAGCAGGCCGCGCCATGCGTTTCAACACATCCCTGTGACTATGCTGAAACGGAATATCGAGATAAGGCAGAATAAGCCCCTCAGCCATCAGCGGAATTAAATTGCGCACATGCGGATAGGGGTAAACATAATGCAACCGCACCCACGCGCCCAAACTGCCCAGATCCCGGGCCAGATCGGTGATATGAGCGCGATGGCCGTTTTGCTCAGCGTGTTTGATGTCGACCCCGTAAGCAGAGGTATCTTGCGAAATCACCAGCAATTCCTTCACGCCTGCATCCACCAGCCGCTCAGCCTCGCGCATCACCGCATGAGCGGGGCGGCTTTTCAGGCGGCCACGCATATCGGGAATAATGCAGAATTTGCATTTATGGTTACAGCCTTCGGAAATTTTGAGATAGCTGTAATGGCGCGGCGTCAGGGAAA
>QIGK01000135.1 GCA_003228875.1 Rhodobacterales bacterium | reverse complement strand
CCAGCGCGTCATACCACGCGGCATCCCGAACCTGATCTTTCAGCAACCGGTTGCGGTCGCGCATCGATTTTTCATAGATCAGCGTGGCGTCAGCGTGGGATGGGTGAAAGCTCATCACCATACGATCCAGAAACCGGCGGCGTTCTGATGCGCCCTCAACCCAAAGCCGGTCCATCACCGGCACCAGCCAGACAATGCGCGCCAACCGGCCAAGTGCGGTTTGCGATGCTTTTTTGCCGTCGATTTCGACAAAGCGCCCAGAATCCGGCACGCTTTTGGTGGAAACTTCGTGGATTTCGGAACGATTTTTGATCTGCGCGCTGACTTTCCAGCCAAGGTTTTCAGGGTGGCGCATCAATTCGTCAGCGGGCGCGCGGCGCAACCCACGCCCCGGCGACAGCATTGATATTGCTTCTAGAATATTGGTTTTACCAGCGCCATTGGCCCCATAAAGCGCAATGATACGGTGTTCAGGTTCAATAAACGCCGATTTATATGACCGGAAATGAGAAAGCCTAAGCCAGGTGATCGCAAGATCAGGCATTACACCCGCATCGGCATCACAACGTAAATGGCGCTGTCATCATTGCCTTCGCGCATCAAGGTTGGGTCACCCGATGAATTAAACATAAACACCGCATTTTCACGGTCTACTTGATTGGCGATTTCCAGCAAGTATTTGGCATTAAAGCCAATTTCCAGCGGTTCATCACCGTAGGCAACTGCCATTTCTTCGTCTGCGGCACCGCTATCGGGGGCATTGACAGACAGAACCAGCCGGTCTTCGTCCAAGGTTAATTTGACCGCGCGCGAGCGTTCAGACGAAACAGTTGAAACCCGATCAACCGCGTTAGCGAATTCTTTTGCATCAACTTCAAGCCGTTTGGTGTTGCCGGTGGGAATAACCCGCGTGTAATCGGGGAAAGACCCGTCGATAACTTTGCTGGTCAGGGTGATTTCAGGTGTGGCAAACCGGATTTTGGTCTCAGACACCGAAACCGCAATCATTGCATCGTCATCATCCAGCAATTTTCGCAATTCATTTACGGTTTTGCGCGGCACGATTACCCCAGGCAAATCACCTGCACCTTCTGGCAGATCGGCGTCAATGCGCGCCAGACGGTGACCATCGGTGGCAACACAGCGCAAAACGCGGCCATCAGCAGAATCGCTGGCGTGGAAATAGACACCGTTCAGGTAATAACGGGTTTCTTCGGTCGAGATCGCAAATTTGGCTTTGTCAAACAAGCGACGCAAAACCGGCGCTTTGACAGCAAAATTACAGTCATAATCGCTGTTGGCCATGATTGGAAAATCTTCGCGAGGCAGGGTCGCAAGGCTAAAATGAGACCGGCCCGCCTTGATTTCCAATCGCCCCGAAGCACCATCATCATGCAATTCAACCATTGCGCCATCGGGCAATTTGCGCACGATTTCGTGCAACATATGGGCCGGAACGGTGGTGGCACCGCTGCGTTCAACCACCGCGGCGCCTTTGTCGATCACTTCGATGTCAAGATCGGTGGCGCGAAAATTTACTTCGGACCCTTCGGCCTCGATCAGAACATTTGCTAGAATGGGAATGGTATTTCGCCGTTCAACAACAGATTGGGCGCGGCTCATTGCGCTAAGAAGGGCAGAGCGTTCGATGCTAGCTTTCATAATCCTCACCAGTCAAATTGTTGGAAAAATATCCTAGCGGAACGACAGGGATATTCAAGAGCTTAAGCCTCCAGCATACGGCGCAAAAGCTCCACGTCTTCGGCGATCTGATAATCGGAAAGCTTTAATTCTTCAATCCGTTTAACCGCGTGGATCACTGTGGTGTGGTCACGCCCGCCAAACTTTCTGCCAATTTCGGGCAGGGATTTTGAGGTCAGCATTTTGGAAAGAAACATTGCAACCTGTCGCGGTCGTGCCACTGCACGGGCGCGGCGGGCTGATAAAAGATCAGACATGCGCAGATTATAATGATCCGCGACTTTGCGCTGAATTTCATCAATGGTAACCTTGCGTTCCGAGCTTCGTAAGATATCGGCAAGGCATTCTTGCGCCATATCCAGCGTGATTTCGCGGCCAACCAGCGATGAAAAGGCAATCAGGCGGATTAAAGCGCCCTCAAGCACCCGCACATTGGATGAAATTCGGTGCGCCAGAAATTCCAGCACTTTTGGGTCCATTTCCACGCCGGGATTCTGTAAGATTTGTGCTTCGGCTTTGGAATGCAAAATGCCCAACCGCAATTCGTAATCGGTTGGGTGCAAGTCAACCACCAAGCCGCATTGCAGGCGGGAACGAATGCGTTCTTCCAGCCCGTCAATTTCACCCGGCGCGCGGTCTGCGGAAATAACGATTTGTTTGTTATTCTCGATCAGCGCGTTAAATGTATGGAAAAATTCGTCTTGGGTAGAGTTTTTGCCAGCAATGAATTGCACATCATCGACCATCAGCACATCAACAGAACGGAAAAGTTCCTTAAACGTATACATATCCTTGAATCGCAAGGCCTGCACAAAACGGTGCATGAACTGTTCTGCCGAAATATACAAAACCCGTGCTTTAGGATCACGGGCCTGAATCTCATGGGCGATGGCGTGCATCAGGTGGGTTTTGCCAAGGCCAACCCCACCATATAAAAACAACGGATTAAAACTGACGGGGCCGCCCTCAGCCACGCGGCGGGCGGCGGCATGGGCCAGTTCATTTGGCTTGCCAACCACAAAACCGTCAAAGGTAAACCGGTCATCCAGCGGTGATGATGGCAGCTCTTTTTCCTGAACAGATGGGGTTTCAGGGGCTTTACTGGCAGGTTTGGCCGGGGTTGAACGGTTTGCAGCAGCGTTAAATTCCAGCCGCTCAACATGGGTTTCTTCCACCGAAAACAGGTGCAGAATCGCGTCACCATAATTGCGCGACACCCAGTTTCCCATAAAGCTTGTCGGGACTGTAAATCGCGCAACCGCGTTTTCAATACCGTCAAAAACCAATGGATCAATCCAGTTTTTGAACGCATCTCCGCCGATCGAAGCCTGCATTTCGGTCCGTATCCTACCCCAGCTATTCTTTTCCATCCCGTCCCTAATTTATCCTAGCACTATTTCGCGCCATTATTGTTTAATTCGTTTGGTATTTAAGTTTGTCGCCAAGGCAGATCGTGCATCTTCCAGCCGTTGACTTTTCCGCGTTGCTTGGCATCGTTCAGATCGCCCTCAAAACCTTCGGCCACATTGACGCAAACGGTTTTTCGGCCGATTTCGGCAACCGCCTCGCCAACAAAATCTGCGGCATCCAGCGACCGCACACCTGAACGGCATATGAAATAGATGGTTGTCGGGAACCGATCGCCAAACCGCGAGAACAGTTCTCCGGCAAAGCCTTGATTAACTGCCATGTCTGGAAATGCCAGCCATTCAACACGGATAACCTGTTTATCCAGATCATCCAGATCTGGCCCACCAACATAGCTCCATTCCGATTTTGTGCGCACATCAACCAAAACCGAACAGGGATCAGATGCCAGCCCTTTCCAGGCGGCTTTTGGCGTAACGTTAGCAACATCCAATTCAGTATTTTCCGGCATCCATGTTCCATTTCAGTACGGGCCGGAAATTGTCGCAAGGCAAACGTATTCGGCGGCAGAAAATGCTTTTCCACGGGGCAGAACAAGAAAAAATGACGACGCTTTCAGGCAGCGAGCAGATTCGCAAAGCGTAAGGTCAAGCTATTCGAGGTCACAGATTCGAGCAATAGGAGCAAAGCAGGAACATCGGGAATCTGCCGATAAAAAATAAAATATAAGATTTGACAAAAGAAAAGGCACGCCAAAAAGCGTGCCCATCAGATTCGGTATGTAATGGTATGCTTTACGCGGCCATTGCCTTAACGCGTGCAGCAAGGCGTGAAACCTTACGGCTGGCGGTTGATTTGTGCCAAACGCCTTTGGTCACGCCACGCATGATTTCAGGCTGGGCGTTTTTCAACGCTTCGGCAGCAACTTTCTGGTCGCCGCCGGTAATGGCTTCTTCAACACGACGGATGAAGGTTTTGATCCGTGTGCGGCGGTTTTTATTAACCTCGGCACGGCGTTCAGAGGTGCGGGCACGTTTTTTAGCTTGGGGCGAATTTGCCATGTATAAATTCCGGTTCTTTGCATAGTGAAAGATGAAGCGTGTATCTACCGCTGAGTCTCGCCTAAGTCAACACATCTAAGCGTTATTTATCACGGAATTGCGGTTCGCGTTTCTCGGCAAAGGCATTCATACCCTCGGATTGGTCTTCGGTGGCAAAAAGCGCGTGAAAGACACGACGCTCAAACAAAAGCCCTTCGCGCAGCGTGGTTTCATAAGCCCGGTTAACCGATTCTTTGATCGCCATGGTGGTGATTAAGGATTTTTCAGAGATTTTTACGGCGGTGGCCTGTGCATCTTTTAATAAATCGGCCACCGGAACCACACGGCTGACAAGGCCCGAACTTTCGGCCTCGGCTGCGTCCATAAATCGTCCGGTCAGGTTCATTTCCATGGCTTTTGCCTTACCAACGAATCGCGTCAATCTTTGGGTGCCGCCAATGCCTGCCATCACGCCAAGGTTAATTTCAGGCTGGCCAAATTTGGCGGTGTCCGAGGCAATAATGAAATCACACATCATCGCCAATTCGCAACCGCCGCCAAGCGCGTAACCGGAAACCGCGGCAATAACGGGTTTGCGAACTCGGGTAATTGTTTCGGTTTCATTGGTAAAATAATCGGTTAGAAACATATCAACAAAGCTTTGCTCAGCCATTTCCTTAATGTCGGCACCTGCGGCAAATGCTTTTTCTGATCCGGTAATGATGATAGCGCGCACATTTTTGTTTGCGTCAGCTTTGGTCAGGGCCAAACCCAGCTCCTTTAGCAATTGCGCGTTCAGGGCATTCAGTGCATCGGGGCGGTTCAACGTGATGGTTAAAACATGATCCGCGACCTCGGTCAGGATATTTTCATAAGCCATTTTGGCCCCCTTTGCAGTTATCAAGCATTCAGGTCTAGCACGAAATTCAACATTGGCAACCCTATTGCTGGCAGGTCAGGCAATGGAAAGTAGATCGCCCGGATTGCGCGAATCGCTGAATTTCACCCTTGCAGTCAGGGCGCTTGCAAGGTTCATTTTCGCGGCCATAGACCGCAAAACTATGTTGAAAATACCCTAATTCCCCGTTGGTCTGGCGATAATCCTTGAGCGATGAGCCACCTGCTTTTATGGCATCTTCCAGCACGGTTCGGACAATTGGCACCAACTCCGAAACCGTCTTTTCGGAAAGCTGCCCAGCAGGGGTCTGAGGCGAAACTTTTGCGCGCCACAATGTTTCGCACACATATATATTACCCAATCCCGCTACGATTCGCTGGTCCAAAAGTGCAGATTTGATCGGCATTTTGCGGCTTTGGAACCGTTCAAAAAGGTAGGCGGCATCAAAACTGTTACCCAGCGGTTCTGGCCCAAGATTTGCAAGCATTTTATGCTGGTCAAGCGAATCACTGCTGCAAAGGTCCATCATCCCAAACCGTCTTGCATCGTTAAAAATAATTCGCGCCCCACCAGACATATCCAGTATCACGTGGTCATGTTTTTCCGGGGCTGTCTGGCTGGTTTCAATCAGCATACGCCCCGACATGCCCAGATGGATAATCAGCGTTTCCCCCGAATCCAGATCTGCCAGAATATATTTTGATCGCCGCCGCAAACCCAGCACAGATTTACCGGTTAAGCGCGCCGACATATTGTCAGGAAACGGCCAGCGCAGGTCCGCGCGGCGAATATCGGCGTGATCAATCACAAACCCTGTCATCACGGGTTCCAGCCCGCGACGAACGGTTTCAACCTCTGGCAATTCGGGCATAATATCCTTTCGGTTTTGGCTTGTCGGCGGGCGTTGTTGCGCTTATCTTTAGCCCATGACAGCCGCGCTGATAACCCATCAAGATTGCCTTGGCCATGTTAACCCGTCTGGTCATCCCGAACAGGTGGCGCGCCTTAAAGTAATTGAAAAGGCCTTGCACGGGTTTGATCTGCTGCGCATCGACGCGCCATTGGCTGATGAAAGCCATATTCTGCGTTGCCACCCTCAACATTATATTGATGCTTTGAAATCGGCTGATATTGGCCCGCTGGACCCTGACACCCATATGTCAACTGGCACTTATGCAGCGGCATTGCGCGGGGTTGGCGGCATTGTTCAGGCGGTTGATATGGTTATCGGAGGACAAGCAAAAAACGGCTTTGTTGCCTGCCGACCGCCCGGCCACCATGCGGAAACCGCAACTGCGATGGGGTTTTGCCTGTTTGGTAATGTGGCCATTGCTGCCAAACATGCGCTGGAACATCACGGGTTATCCCGTGTGGCAATCATGGATTTTGACGTGCATCACGGCAACGGAACCCAAGATCTGGTATGGAATGAAAGTCGCATTTTCTTCGCCAGCACTCAGCAAATGCCGCTTTTCCCCGGCTCTGGCGCGGTAAATGAAATTGGTGCCCATGGGCAGATTATGAATGTGCCTTTGCCTGCGGGGTCGGATGGCAGCCTGTTTCGTGAAAAAATGACCGCGCAAATATTACCGGCAATAGATGCTTGGCAGCCGGAAATGATTTTCATTTCAGCAGGGTTTGACGCCCATCGAAATGACCCGCTGGCAGGGCTAAACTGGGATACAGAAGATTTCACATGGGCCACGCAACAATTATGCGATCTGGCCGAAAAACATTGCGCTGGCCGTCTGGTATCCACGCTTGAGGGCGGCTATGATCTGGATGCCCTTGCCGCGAGCGTCGCGGCCCATGTCAATGTTTTGCAGGAGCAGTCAAAATGACCAAAGACCTTAGTTTCGAGGCCGCAATGGCGGAGCTGGAAACCGTTGTCGGGCAACTTGAATCGGGAAATGTGCCTTTGGACGAATCGATCAAGCTTTATGAACGTGGCGATAAGCTGAAAAAACATTGTGAGAAAAAGTTGGCCGAGGCTGAAGAAAAGGTCGCGCAAATCACTCTAAACGCAGATGGCAAAGCCACCGGAACAACACCGGTTGAGGCTGGCTAAAATGACACAAACGCAGTTTCAGGCTGCTTTGGCTGATGCTGCTGGCCGCGTAGAAACCAGCCTTGATTCCTTGCTGCCCAAAGACACTAAAATCGCTGAATCCATGCGCTATGCGGTGTTAAATGGTGGCAAGCGTTTGCGCGCATTTCTGGTCATAGAAAGCGCCGCGCTGTTTGATGTGCCAGCCCCGCAGGCCAACGCCACCGCTGCCGCAATCGAATGTGTTCACGCTTATTCGCTGGTGCATGATGACCTGCCGGCAATGGATAATGATGACCTGCGCCGTAGCCTGCCAACGGTCCATATTAAATGGGATGATGCAACGGCAGTGCTGGCTGGTGATGCTTTGCAAGCCATGGCATTTGAAATTCTGGCGCAAATCAATGCGCCGATTGCACTGATCGGCGCGTTGGCACGGGCCGCTGGCGGCCAAGGAATGGTGTTGGGTCAAGACATGGACATCGCCGCTGAAACCGCAACAATTCCGCTTGATCTAACCCAGATTTCAACGCTTCAATCCTTAAAAACAGGCGCGCTTATTCGCTGGTCAGCTGGGGCGGGGCCAATGCTGGCAGGTGCTGATCCTGCGCCGTTGCACCGTTACGCTGAGGCATTGGGCCGTGCTTTTCAAATTCGGGACGATATTCTTGATATTGAGGGCGACGCCACAGCCGCCGGAAAACGGCTTAGAAAAGACAATGCCGCCGGAAAGGCCACGTTTGTTTCGCTGCTGGGCATGGACGCAGCAAAAGCTCGTGCCGCAGAACTGGTGGCGCAAGCCCAAGACGCGCTGTCGCCTTTTGGCAACCGTGCAAAAAACTTGCGCCAAGCCGCGCAATATACCATAACGCGGCTGACCTGAAGGACATGTAATGAGTCGCCCGAACACACCCTTTCTGGATAATATCAACAGCCCCGCTGACCTCAAAGCCCTGAGCGACGCAGAGCTGGAACAACTTGCCCATGAATTGCGCGCTGAGACCATTTCTGCGGTGTCAGAAACCGGCGGGCATTTGGGTGCAGGGCTTGGCGTGGTTGAATTATCGGTGGCGCTGCACGCGGTGTTTAATGCCCCCCATGATCGCCTGATCTGGGATGTCAGCCACCAGTGTTACCCTCATAAAATCCTGACCGGACGGCGGGATCGTATCCGCACTTTGCGAATGGGTGGCGGCTTATCAGGGTTCACCAAACGAACCGAAAGCCCCTATGATCCGTTTGGTGCTGCCCATGCCGCCACGTCAATTTCCGCCGCGCTCGGTTTTGCTGCTGCGCGTGATCTGGGCGGCGCGCCGGAACATGGCATTGGCGATACCATCGCGGTGATCGGCGATGGGTCCATTTCGGCGGGTATGGCGTTTGAAGCCATGAACCACGCGGGTGATCTTAAGAAACGCATGTTTGTCATTCTGAATGATAACGATATGTCGATCGCGCCGCCGGTGGGGGCGATGTCATCTTATTTGTCACGGCTTTATTCGGAAGCACCGTTTCAAGAATTGAAATCAGCCGCTAAAGGCTTTGCTTCATTGCTGCCGCCACCCTTGCAAGACGGCGCGCGCCGCGCCAAGGAAATGGTCAAAGCCATGACCGTTGGCGGCACTTTGTTTGAGGAATTGGGCTTTTCATATGTTGGGCCAATTGATGGGCATGATATGGAACAATTGCTGGCGGTGCTGCGCACAGTGCAGGAGCGCGCCACCGGCCCGATGCTGATCCATGTGATTACCAAAAAAGGCAAAGGTTACGGCCCTGCCGAAGATGCCGCAGACCGCGGCCATGCCCGTGTCAAATTTGATGTGCTGACCGGAGAGCAAAAGAAATCTCCCTCCAATGCGCCGTCTTACACCGCTGTATTTGCCAAAGCGCTGATTGCCGAAGCCGAAGCCGACAGCCGCGTTGTTGGTATTACCGCCGCCATGCCTGATGGTACTGGCATGGATAAATTCTGTGCGCGTTTCCCCACGCGCATGTTCGACGTTGGCATGGCTGAACAACACGCGGTCACCTTTTCAGCGGGCCTTGCCGCAGGTGGCATGAAACCATTCTGCGCCATTTATTCGACATTTTTGCAGCGTGGCTATGACCAGATTGTGCATGATGTTGCCATCCAAAACCTGCCAGTGCGTTTTGCCATTGACCGCGCCGGATTGGTGGGGGCTGATGGCCCGACCCATGCGGGCAGTTTTGATATTGGCTATCTGGCCAACCTGCCAAATTTTGTGGTGATGGCCGCCGCCGATGAGGCTGAATTGATGCATATGGTAGCCACAGCCGCCAGCCATGACAGCGGCCCTTGCGCCTTTCGTTTTCCGCGCGGCGAGGGCACCGGCGTTGACCTGCCCGAACGTGGTGAGGCGCTGGAAATTGGCAAAGGCCGGATTATTCAACAAGGCACGCGAGTGGCGATATTGTCTTTTGGGACACGATTGAGCGAGTGCGAAAAAGCCGCTGAATCACTGGCGGCGCGCGGCATTACCCCAACAATCGCTGATGCGCGGTTCGCCAAACCACTGGACCGTGATTTGATTTTGTCATTGGCCGCTGAACACGAGGCTTTGATTACCATAGAGGAAGGCAGCGTGGGCGGTTTTGGCAGCCATGTGGCACAATTATTAGCAGATGAGGCTGTTTTTGATACTGGCCTAAAATTCCGCTCCATGACTTTGCCGGATGTGTTTATCAATCAAGATGCGCCAAATGCCATGTATGACACAGCCGGACTGGCCGCCAAAGATATAGAATCCAAGGTGTTGGAAACGCTGGGAATTGCCAGCATTGGCGAAAAACGCGCTTAGTCTATCAGCCCTTCGATCACCTGTAACATGGCGCGAATGGATTGGGCCTCACCGCCTTTTGGCCGTCCGGGTTTGGCAATGGGTGTCCAGCCATACATATCCAGATGCACAAATTGCACGGCGTTTTCGACAAACCGCCGCAGGAAAAGCGCGGCGGTGATTGCCCCTGCCATGCCGCCTGCCGGGGCATTGTCCAGATCGGCCATATCAGGCTCGATCATGCCTTCATAAGCATCCCAGAACGGCAATCGCCATAACGGGTCTGCGGTTGCTTTTGATGCTGCCGCGATCTTGTGGGCCAAGGCATTGTCGTCGGTAAAAAACGGCGGCACATCCGGCCCAAGCGCCACCCTTGCTGCGCCTGTTAACGTGGCCATGCAGACCAGAAAATCGGGCGATTCTTCATCAGCCATCGCCAGTGCATCCGCCAAAACAAGCCGCCCCTCGGCATCAGTATTGTTAATCTCGACCGTCAGACCCTTGCGGCTGGTCAGCACATCTTGGGGCCGAAACGCCCCCGCCGAAATCGAGTTTTCCACCGCCGGAACCAGCACACGCAACCGAATTTTTAGCCCAAGCGCCATGATCATATGCGCCAAGCCCATCACATTGGCCGCCCCGCCCATATCTTTTTTCATCAAGCCCATCGAGGCACCGGGTTTGATGTTCAAACCACCGGTATCAAAACAAACCCCCTTGCCAACAAGGGTGATTTTCGGGTGGGTTTCATCCCCCCAGATCATATCCAGAAGGCGCGGTTTCTGATCAGATGCGCGCCCAACGGCGTGGACCATTGGCAGGTTTTCCCGTAACAAATCATCGCCAACAATACTGCTGACCTTGGCTTTGAATTTTTTGGCAAGATCAAAAAAAGCGGCTTCCAACTGTTCCGGCCCCATGTCGTTTGTTGGCGTGTTGATCAGATCACGGGTTAAAAAACTGCCCTCGGCCTCAATCAATACCCGCGCGTTTCCAACACCAAACGGTTCAACCAAACGCGCCTTGGCGGCTGGTTTTTTGGTATATCGATCAAACCGATAACTGCCCAAAAGCCATGCCAATCCTGCCTCATGACGTTCCGATTGATTTAACCCTGCTTCAATCCGGTAATCTCCGGCAGGTAATTTGGCAGCGATACTTGCCATATGAAACCGCCCGTGCCCGCGTGATTTTTCATCTCCCCAGCCAGCTAAAACTGTTTGAATGGTGCCATCAGGTTTGGGAATCACACAGGTTTCTGCCAGTTTTGCGGTAAATCCCGAAGCAACCACCCAAGCGCGCGCCACAAGGTCAAGCTGTTCCAGCGTGTTTTCCAGCCCATCGCTGGCAACGATATATAGCGGAATATTGGTGTCAGCACGCGGTACAAAATTCGGGGTCATGGCGGTTCCTTTTGATCGAGAGCCTAGCCCCTGTGCCACAATCCGCAAGCCTTTAGGGGGCCTGAACGTCAATTTCTACCAATAAAAACAGTGATCCTTCGGCAATACGCACCAACCGTGCATTTAGCGCCGCCAGCGCGGTTAAGTCAGCGCGTGCCGATGCTGCCAGCGCTGCTTGGGTCACATCCACCACCCCGCACATGCCGATTTTTGCTGCGATTTGTTTGATTGTGGTGCCGTGATGGATAATAGCCTTGGCGTTATTCACAGTCACAACCTTACTGAACTGGGATATTTCCTCGGTCAGCGAAAAAATAACTTCGTCAGCAATTTCCTGATACCGATTAACCCCAACCGTTTTTTGCAAAGCAGCAATAACCGCAAAATCAACATGGCCGGTTTCGACCATGTGCAGGTGATGCACATTTCCCATTCCCGTAATCCCTTTTCCACTCCGAAATTGAATTTACAGGTGATTCTTCAACAAATGGTTATGAAAAAGATGGCATGGTTAAGCGTTTAAAAGTGTTTTAACCATTTGTTCCATGTTCATATTTGCAAAACT
The DNA here is from genome assembly GCA_003228875.1 of Rhodobacterales bacterium. Taxonomy (GTDB): domain Bacteria; phylum Pseudomonadota; class Alphaproteobacteria; order Rhodobacterales; family Rhodobacteraceae; genus UBA3077. The sequence continues at coordinate 13,402 of QIGK01000135.1, read as the reverse complement.
GAACAAATTGGAGATTCACAAATGCGTTTCCTATATTAAGAATACCCAGATTGGGCGGTTCCTTGGCTGGTGCAAATGAATCCCAATCCCATTCTGGCAGAGGTGCAGGCGCCTGATATAATACAGAGCGCATGGTTGCAAAAGGAATACCTTTTACGGTTCCGGTTATTGGCCGATGAACATGGCCGATGAACAGATGCTTCACGCAATCATACTCCGCCAATAGACCAAGGAAAGCCTCACCATTTTCCATGTTCTCGGTATCCTGCATGGGCAAACAAAGTAGCATCGGAGGGTGGTGCATGAAAATATACACGGGCGTATCCCGGGCATTTTCTAGGGCGCTCCGCAGCCAAGTAAGGCGGGTGCTGCAAAATGTACCCGCATCTGACCCAGGCTTTTGCGTATCCAGACAAAGAATAAGGCCGTTTGGGGTTTCAACCGAATATTGAATGAAATCCGCCATACCAAATTCTGGCACTGGCAGGGTTTTGCGGAAAATCTGCCTGTCATCGTGGTTGCCAACCATTGGCAGAAACGGAACAACCAAACCATCCAGTATTTTACGCAGCGCATCATAATCTGTGCGGGTTCCACGGTTAACCATGTCTCCTGAGATAATACAAAATTTTGCATCGCTGTGATGCTGGTTGATATGGTCAATTGCTGCTTGCAACCGGAGCCGTGGATCATGCCCTAAAACGTCGCCGTCATTGACAAAATGTGGGTCCGACATCCAAACTGCTTTTAACAATTATCCGTTCCTAGACTCTACAAAGACCGCTCAATTTCTTCGGTGGTGAAAATTTCAATAACGTCACCCTCGCGAATGTCCTCGTAATTTTCAAAGGCCATGCCGCAATCCTGACCGGATTGAACCTCTTTGACCTCGTCTTTGAAGCGTTTCAGGGTTTTCAGCTTGCCCTCATGGATCACCACACTGTCGCGCAGCAACCGAACACCGGCATGGCGTTTGGCAACCCCCTCAGTAACAAAGCAACCGGCGATTTTACCGGTGCCAGTGATTTTGAACACTTCTTTGATCTCGGCATTGCCAAGGAAAGTTTCCTTAATTTCAGGCGAAAGAAGGCCAGACGCGGCGGCTTTGATGTCATCCACCAGATCATAAATGATCGAATAATAACGGATTTCAACGCCCTTTTGGTTGGCAGCATTACGCGCTGGTGCATTGGCCCGCACGTTAAATCCGATCACGGGCGCGCCGGAGGCCTCAGCCAAGGTAATGTCTGATTCCGTGATTGCGCCAACACCCGAATGCAATACCCGCACCCGCACCTCGTCATTGCCAACTTTTTCACAGGCTTGCACGATGGCCTCGGCAGAACCTTGCACGTCTGCTTTTAGCAGGATCGGCAACTCTGATACACTTTCATCAGCCTTGGCATTAGCAAGCAATTGATCAAGCGTTGTGCCAGCGCCAGCCGCGGCTTTTTTGTCTTTGGCAACCTGTGCGCGGTAATCCGCGATTTCACGGGCGCGGGCTTCATCTGGCACCACATTCAAAACGTCCCCAGCTTCGGGGGAACCATTCAGGCCCAGAACTTCAACAGGGGTGGATGGTCCGGCTTCTTCAATGCGGTTGCCTTGGTCGTCAATAAGCGCACGCACTTTGCCCCATTGCTCGCCAACAACAAAAATATCGCCACGCCGCAAGGTGCCTTTTTGCACAAGAACTGTGGCAACTGGGCCACGGCCTACGTCCAATTTGGCTTCGATCACCGCGCCTTCGGCAGGGCGGTCAGGGTTGGCTTTTAGTTCAAGCAATTCTGCCTGCAAACTGATGTTTTCAACCAGCTTATCCAGACCTTCGCCAGTGATGGCTGAAACTTCAACATCCAGAACTTCGCCTGACATGGCTTCCACGATCACTTCATGTTGCAGCAATTCGGTGCGTACTTTGTTAGGGTCAGCGCCTTCGCGGTCAATTTTATTAATCGCGACGATCATTGGCACATTTGCGCTTTGGCGTGGTGAATGGCTTCAATGGTTTGGGGCATAACGCTGTCATCAGCGGCGACCACCAGAATTACAATATCGGTCACATTGGCACCACGGGCGCGCATCGATGTAAACGCGGCGTGACCCGGGGTATCAAGGAATGTCAGGCTTGACCCGTCATCAGACTCAATTTGATAAGCGCCGATATGCTGGGTAATACCGCCTGCTTCGCCCGAAACCACGTTGGTTTTGCGGATCGCATCCAAAAGCGAGGTTTTACCGTGGTCAACATGGCCCATGATGGTAATGACCGGAGGCCGTGGCTGTTGGTTTTCGGCATCGTTATCCGGCGCAGCAACAATGATGTCTTCCACGGCTGCATCGGCAACGCGCACAACTTTGTGGCCGAATTCTTCAACAATCAATTCTGCGGTTTCATGATCAATCGTTTGGTTTTGGGTGGCCATAATGCCGTTGGTCATCAGGGCTTTTACCACTGCCGCAACCCGTTCGGTCATGCGGTTGGCCAATTCCTGTACCGTAATAGCGTCGGGCACCTGCACTTCGCGGAACACTTTTTCACGCTCAACAGGGCCGCCCATCATTTTACGTTTTTCGCGTTCTTGACGGCGTTTCATCGCAGCCATAGACCGCTGACGCCCACCGCCACCAAGGGCTTGGTTGATTGTCAGTTTACCGGAACGGCGACGGTCATCGCCGCCTTTGCCACGGTTTTGCTTGCGGTCTTGTGCGCCTGCCGGTTTGGCATCCGGTTTTTTGAACGTGGTTGCACGGCCTGCTTCGGCACGAGCACCTGCGACCTGTGTTGCTGCAACGTCTTCATCTTTTTTGCCGTTGCTGCGTTGTTTAGGTGCAGCTGTGCCGCTTAAAGTTTTGCGGGCTGGCTTGCTGGCTTCGACAACCTTGGCTGTTTCAGCAGCTTTTACTGTCGCTTCTTCAGCTTCACGCTGTTTGCGAATCTCGGTTTCTTTTACTTCGCGTTCCGCAGCGTCTTTTTCAGCGCGGCGTTCAGAGCGGTTCTTTTCGCGTGCTTCAGAATCAGCTTTTTCCTTGGCTGCGCGCTCGGTTTCCATTGCCCGCGCGGCATCCAGCGCCTTTTTGCGGCGCGCCAATTCCACATCAGAAAGATGCCCTGCGCCAGATTTGATCGCAGCCTTGGCAGCGGATCCCGGTTTAGGCACAATTACCCGACGGCGTTTTGTTTCCACAACAACAGATTTTGTCCGCCCATGCGAGAAGCTCTGCCGAACAGTGCCGCCCTTTAGTCCCAGCGGCTTTTTGCCATCATTGCTTGATGTATCGCTCATTCTTAACCTTTCAAAGCCGAACCAAAGTCCGACATTTCCGTAACCCAGCAAAGGGCAAAATCATCCAACCTTTTGCAAGCCTATCAATCGATTTGCTTCCAAAAGGACTCGTTTACTGATCCCGCCGGGCATTATCGCGGCATGTATCACATTATCGCGGCCAAAAGCCAAACCCAATTCGTCGCTATTTAGGCACTGAATCCGTGTTTCTTCGCCTTTTGGCGGCCTTAATTCACGTTTTGCGCGTTCTGATCCGTCAGACGCCTGCAAAAGCAGTTTAGCTTTGCCGGTTTCCAACGCGATTTTTACCTTTTCAAGCCCGCAGATCGCAATGCCAGCCTTGCGGGCCATCGCAACATTATTGGTCAGGCGTTGGCGCAGCAGTTTTTTAACCTGATCAGCCAGATCATCCGCCACATTCACCTTGGTTTTAGCAGCGCGCGAAAACAGGCCTTTTTTAACAGCCTTGTCGATTGAGGCCCGATCACAAGTTACCCAAATGCCCCGCCCGGGCAATTTGCCCGCGACATCAGGCACGATTTGCGCTTCCGGTCCAACAACGAACCGGACCATGTTGACCGTTGGACCAGATTCGCCGCTGGCTATGCAGCGGCGTTCTGGTGCGCCCGATTTATGTTTGTGACCACCGCGTGTCATCGTTCAGTTCTCCGAAGCCCAACATTAGGCTTCGGCCTCCTGATCTGTTTCGGTATCTGCATCAGCTTCAGGGGCGTTTTGGGCGTCCAGTTCTTCTTGGGTTAACCAGCCGAGCATCACCCGAGCGTTCATGACCAAAACTTGCGCTTCCTCAAGCCCAACGTCAAATTTTTCCAACAACCCGTCATCTTTGACGCGTTTGCCGTCAACGGTGGTATAGCCGCCAGCCAATTCCCAATCGGCGCATTTGGCGAATTCTTCGAGGGTTTTAATGCCGTCCTCGGCAAGTGCCACAAACATTTGCGGGCTAAGGCCTTCATAGTCAAACAATGATTGCTCAACCCCCAATTCGCGGGCTTTGGCAATGGATGCAGCATTTAGCTCATCTAATGATTCCCGCGCACGCGCCTGAAGTTCTTCGGCAGTTTCAGGGTCAAACCCGTCAATTGCTGCCAATTCGGCCACCTCAACAAAGGCGACTTCCTCAAGGGTTACAAACCCTTCGGAAACCAGCAATTGCGCGACCAGTTCGTCAACATTCATTGAATCCATGAATACTTTGGTATTGGCAGTGAATTCAGCCTGACGGCGTTCGGATTCGTCAGCCTCGGTCATGATGTCGATGTCAAAACCGGTCAGCTGGCTGGCCAGACGCACGTTTTGGCCGCGACGACCAATGGCGAGGCTTAGTTGCTCATCAGGCACCACAACCTCGATACGTTCGGCTTCTTCATCCAGAATAACCTTGGAAACTTCGGCCGGCTGCAGCGCATTAACCAAAAATGTCGGCGCATCGTCATTCCATGGAATAATGTCGATTTTCTCACCTTGCAATTCATTTACAACTGCCTGAACACGGCTGCCACGCATGCCCACACAAGCGCCCACAGGATCAATTGAGCTATCATGGGAAATCACGCCGATTTTGGCGCGCGAACCGGGGTCACGGGCCACGGCTTTGATTTCAATGATACCATCATAAATTTCAGGAACTTCCATTTTGAACAGCTCAGCCAGAAATTCCGGCGCGGTGCGCGACAGGAATATTTGCGGGCCGCGCACTTCTTCGCGTACATCGCGGATGTATGCCCGAACTCGGTCATTGGTGCGGAAAGGTTCACGGTTGATCAATTGATCACGGCGCAAAATGGCTTCGCCACGGCCGACATCAACAATCACATTGCCGTATTCAACCCGTTTGACAACACCGTTGATGATCTCGCCGACACGATCTTTGAATTCCTCGAACTGACGGGCGCGTTCAGCTTCGCGGACTTTTTGCATGATCACTTGTTTCGCTGATTGCGCGGCGATGCGGCCAAAATCCATTGGCGGCAAGTCATCGACCAACACGGTGCCAATCTCGGCATTTTCGTCAATTTCGCGGGCATCATCCAGTGTCAGCTCGGTAAAAGTATTTTCCAGCTCATCATCCAGCACCACGGTGCGGCAGCGGGTCATGCTTAATTCACCGGTTTTGCGATCAATGGCGGCGCGAATGTCATATTCCGCCCCATAACGTGATTTGGCGGCTTTGCCGAGACTTTCTTCCATGGCCTCAATCACCAAATTGGGTTCGATCATCTTTTCACGCGCAACCGCATCAGCGATTTGCAACAATTCCAGACGGTTTGCACTGGTAATGGCCATTTTTAATCCTCTTCGGAGTTCGAGGTTTTAATCTCGTCAAAATCTGTTTCTTTAAGCGTTCCGGCATCTTTGCGCGCCTTCAGCATTTCTTTGATCAATTCATCTGTAAGCAACAATTTGGCCTCAACCAGCCAGTCAAAATTCAGGCCGATGATGCCCTCGGGAATTTCGATTAACACCTCATTGCCTTCAACACCGCGCAAATCACCGGAAAACCGCTTGCGCCCGTCAATCAGTTCCGAGGTCAGCAATTTGGCCTGATAGCCGTTAAATGTCTCAAAATCTTTTAACCGGGTCAGCGGCCGGTCAATGCCCGGGCTGGAAACCTCCAGCGCGTATTCATCAGCAATCGGGTCTTCAACATCCAGCACCGCTGAAACAGCCGTCGATATCTTGGCACAATCATCAACCTCTATCCCGCCTTCGGGACGCTCAGCCATAATTTGCAAGGTGCTGCACTTACCGGTCATCAGACGCAGGCGCACCAGTTCATACCCCAACCCTTCAATGGTTGGGGTGACAATATTGGCAAGTCGGCGATCAATGGCCGAAGTGGCGATCAGGTCAGACATGTATGCCTTTCAAGCATAAAAAAACGGGCGCGCGGCCCGTTCAAACGTTCGGTGGAGGTTGGGGGTGGAAGCCAACTGCCGGTATGGAGGTGGATATAGAGGGGGGGGAGGGGGAATGCAAGGGGGATCTTGAAGCACGCTTAAGGCAAATACATAAACCCAGACAGGGAGCCGTGCAGACTGCGTGTTATTCACGCAGGCTGACAATATACTTTTCTTGGCAGCATTTTTCTGGCAAAAGCGTCTGGAAACAATATTTAGGAGAACAAAATGAGCGATCACAAGCATGGCGAAATGAATACGGATGAGCAAAAGCGGGTCTATTTGGGATTTTTGAGCGGCGCAAAATGGTTGACAGGCGTGTCAATCGGTGTGCTTGTATTTCTGGCCATCTTTAACTCTTGAAGCCTTAAACATACAAAAACGTGATCAGCGGGTGCCTTTTTAGCCTCGCCTTTTTTGTTGTTGATTCCTCGAAATTTGTTAGACTTCACCGAAATTTTCCGGAGCGACCCCATGTTCAAAAGAATCCTTATAGCATTCAGCCTTGCCGCCAGTCTTTTTTTAAGTGGCTGTGTGAACAACAGCGTTTTTCCTGCCGAAGAAATTGCTTCCATGCGGGTTGTTACCGATGAAGCGCCCTATATTTCGCTGATTACCATGGTTAATGACAAAAGTGGCGGCGGGGAACATTCCGCTTTGCTGATCAATGGCTCTCAACAGGTATTATATGATCCGGCTGGTTCATTTCGCAGCAGCCGCGTTATACGTTCCGAAGATATGATATATGGCATGACGCCGGAATTGGTTGATTATTACAATTCCTACCATGCGCGATTTGGCTATTATGTTAAAATCCAAAAGCTGGAGATCACTCGCGAACAGGCTGATGCGCTGATTGTGCGCGCACAGGCTGAGGGGGCGGTGCCAAAACTGACCTGCGCAATCGCCACGACAAATATCTTAAGCGACTTTGCGAAATTTGACAGTATCGGCAGAACCTTTTTGCCAGGCCGTCAAATGCGAAAATTCGGAGCGCTTGCAGGTGTCGAAACCACGATTGTGCGCGAAGACGATATTGGCCAGAATTATAACTAGGGTGTAACCGGGCAATCAACACGCCCACCCGCCTCTAGCAGCCATTGCCCGTTATCTTCCAAAATCAGGCAAGAAAGTTTACCGCCAAATACCGCGCCGGTATCAACCGCAATGCGGTTACCCCGGTTTTCGACCGACCTAACCGGCGTATGCCCATGCACCACAATGGCACCAAAATCCTCGGTTGACGACAGAAACGGCTCTCGTATCCAGATCAGATCATCGAAGGTCTGTTCAGCCAGCGCCACATCGGGCCGCACCCCTGCATGGGCAAAGAAATAGCCACCAATATGGATTGACAGCTCACATTTATTCAGAAAAGTCCGGTGCGCGTCTGGCATGGCGGCCTCAAACAAATCGCGCGCGACCACAGTGCTTTCTTCAGTGGCGTTCAGCACCCCGTATGATTCCAGCGTTTTGTCGCCACCCATACGCGGATGCAGCCAATGCAACTTACGCCCGTGCATGCCGGTGGGATTATCCAGAAACAGCGACACATAATTGTCGTGGTTACCAAACAAAAACCGCGCTGGCAGCTCGGCGGTTTTGGCGGCGATCAAGTTTTCCAGCACTGCACGGTTTTCCGGCCCGCGATCCATGTAATCGCCCAGATAAATCACCAGTGGTTTTTCGTGCGGGTTGGCCAGCAAATCATCCGCAATGCGTGCCTGAATTTCCTGCAAGGGTTCCAGACAACCATGAACATCGCCAATCGCGTAAATCCGGTGATTTTCGGTTTTGCTCATATTAACCTTTTCCAAAAATAAACCCCCGAAGTTGCCACCGGGGGTTTTTTAACTACTTAACAGCTCAACATTGTTGAGATGACGTTGCGATCCTTGCGGATCACATCATCCCTTCGCGTTGCAGTTTCTTGCGCGCTAATTTGCGCGAACGCCGCACGGCTTCGGCCTTTTCACGGGCTTTCTTGACGGAGGGCTTTTCAAAATGTTGCTTAAGCTTCATTTCACGAAAAACGCCTTCACGCTGAAGTTTCTTTTTCAGGGCACGAAGCGCCTGATCAACGTTGTTATCACGAACCATTACCTGCATGGTGTAGTCACCACCTCTCTAATAAAGTTGCAAAATTGCAGGAGGTCGCCGTATATCAGCGGTAAGGAAAATTGTCTAGGGCGCGCACATGGCACCGAAAAAGAAAACTGAAACCGATCACATTGCCGAAACCACCGAAAAAGTGGTATTGGCCGCGCTTGATCATGTGGTTTTTGACGGGTGGAGCGATGCAACACTGGCAGCCGCAATCACCGATTCTGGCGTTGATGCAGGTTTGGCCAAACTGGCCTTTCCGCGCGGCGCAACGGACCTTGCGCTGGCATTTCATTATCGCGGTGACGCAGAGATGCAGCGCGCAATGGCAGCGCTTGACCTTGAAAACATGCGGTATTCGGCGCGGGTTGCAAAGGCTGTATCTTTGCGTCTTGAACTTGCCGCACCCAACAAAGAAGCGGTGCGTCGTGGTATTACCTATTTCAGCTTGCCCATTCACGCTGCTGATGGGGCTCGGGCGGTGTGGCATACTGCTGATGCAATCTGGAATGCCTTGGGCGATACCTCGCGCGACATCAACTGGTATACCAAGCGCATGACATTGTCGGCGGTTTATTCGTCTTGTGTGCTGTTTTGGCTTGGTGACGAATCGGCGGGCCATGACGATACCGAGGCATTCATTGACCGGCGCATTGAAAACGTCATGCAATTTGAAAAAACCAAAGCAAAATTCAAGAAATCTGCGCTCGGCAAAGCATTTGCGGCTGGACCGGGCAAGTTTTTCGCAACCGTCAAAGCGCCGGTTTGGCCGGACGACATCCACCCACAGGATTAAGAAATGGCATTAAGCGACAATATCTGGACATGGTATAACGGTGACTGGAAGGCCGGAAACCAAGCCATCATCGGCATTGCGGATCACGGCGCATGGCAAGGCACCATGGTGTTTGACGGCGCACGCCATTTTGAGGGCGTCACCCCTGATCTTGACCTGCATTGCCAACGCATCACAAAATCAGCCGAGGCCATGGGCATGTTCAGCCCCTATACCGGCGCAGAAATTGAAAAACTGATCCGCACCGGCATCCGCTATTTCAAAAAAGGCACCGAGCTTTATTTGCGCCCGATGATGTGGTCGGTAGACGGTTCTGATGCGCTTATTGATGCCGACCCAAATTCAACCGCTTTTGCAATTTGTCTGGAAGAATTGCCGATGCCAAAGCCTGGGCCGATGGCGCTTACCATTAGCCCCTATCGCCGTCCACATCAAGACACCGCCTTGACCGAGGCAAAAGCTGCCTGTCTTTACCCCAATAATGCCCGCATAATATCCGAGGCCCGTTCACGCGGTTTTCAAAACGCCTTGTCGATGGATTTGGACGGTAATATCGCCGAGACCGCCTCGACCAATATATTTATGTTTCGGGATGGCGTGTTTCTAACCCCAAAACCCAACGGCACATTCCTGAACGGCATCACCCGCCAACGGGTGATCGGGTTGTTGCGCGATGCGGGCCATACGGTGCACGAAGAAACGTTGAAACCCAGCGATTTTGAAGAGGCCGAGGAAATGTTCATGACCGGCAATGCAAATAAGGTTATGCCGGTAACACGGTATGAAAATCGAGACCTGCCAACCGATATGGGCATGATGGCCCGCAGTCTTTATTGGGATTTCGCTCATGCGCGCCGTTGAAATATCCCAACCCGGCGGGCCAGAGGTTCTAACCTTGATCAACACCCCCGTCCCGACCTGCGGCGCGGAAGACATCTTGATCAAAATCGTAGCCGCAGGCGTCAACCGCCCCGATGCCCTGCAACGCGTCGGAGCCTATGCGCCGCCCCCTGATGCATCGCCGTTACCGGGGCTGGAATGCAGCGGCGAGGTTGTCGCCATCGGCGCAAGCGTTTCGCGCTGGCAGGTGGGTGACAAAGTTTGCGCCCTGTTACCAGGCGGCGGCTATGCCGAGTTTGCCACCACCCACCAAGACCACGCTTTGGCCATTCCCGACGGGTTAACAATGGTGCAAGCCGCGGCATTGCCCGAGACATTTTTCACCGTTTACAGCAATGTATTTATGCGCGGCGGGCTGAAAGCGGGCGAGACTATTCTGGTGCACATCGGAATTAACCAGCGGCAAAGGTGTGGACCTGATCCTTGATATGGTTGGCGGCGATTATATCGCGCGCAACGTGCGCAGCCTTGCGATTGCAGGGCGGCTGGTGATGATTGCATTTTTGAACGGCCCCAAAGCCGAGCTGAATTTTGCCCAGATCATGGTCAAACGCCTGACGCTAACGGGGTCAACCCTGCGCCCCCAATCGGTGCAGGCCAAAGCCGAAATTGCTGAACAGTTGCGCATCAAAGTCTGGCCGCTGATTGCATCACGCCGTATCTCGCCGGTAATGGATTCCACATTTCCGCTGGAACAGGCGGTTGATGCCCATCGCCGTATTGAAAGCAGTGATCATATTGGGAAAATCGTGCTAACCCTTGATTGATCCAGCACGACCAATTGAATCATATTCAAACCCAGCCCCACGCGCCTGATCTCCGGTATAAATATTGCGTAAATCCACTAGTTTGGCGGCTTTCATGGCCTCGGCCAGCCGCGCTAGATCAATTTTTCTGAACAATTCCCATTCGGTCAACACCACCACCACATCGGCACTTTCAACCGCCAGATACGGGTCTTTTTTCCACTCCACCCCGTTAAAACAGGTTTTCCCGTTTTCCATCCCCATCGGATCAGTAGCAGTAATTTTGGCCCCCAAATTCTGCAAGGCCGGAATGATCACCGTGGAAACACTATTGCGAAGATCATCGGTTTCCGCCTTGAAGGTCACACCAAATATAGCAACTCTTTTGCCCGAAACCGACCCGCCGCACATGTTAACAATCTTTTGCAACATGGCGTTTTGATGGGTGTCATTTGATGCAATCACCGCCTGCACGATTTCCAGATGATGATTGAGCGCCTTTGATTGAAACGCCAGCGCGCGAATATCTTTGGGAAAACAAGATCCGCCAATCCCCGGCCCGGCCTGCAAAAACTGGTTGCCAATGCGGGTATCAAGGCCGATGCCTTTGGTCACCTCATCAATATCGGCCCCGACAGTTTCGCAATAAAGCGCCAGCTCGTTCACAAAAGCCAGCTTGGTGGTCAAAAACACATTGGCGGCATATTTGGTCAGCTCAGCACTGTTGGTGCTGGTGTTAACGATGCGTTCAGCAGGCAGGTTCAGGGGCGCATATAGCTGCTCCATCAAAGCAAAACCGCGCTTTGAGCTAGCACCAATCACCAGCCGATCGGGCTGCATGAAATCTTGCACAGCGCTGCCTTGGCGCAGGAATTCGGGGTTGCTTATGGTCTCCAAGCCGGTGCGCGCTGCGATTTTCGCAGTCGTGCCCGGCGGCACGGTTGATTTCATCACTATGGCCTTGGGTGGTTTTTCCATGACAGAAATCAGATCGGTAACCGCAAATACCTGCGAAAGATCAGCAGACCCATTTTCAGCCAAAGGCGTGCCAACCGCAATGATGCACAGGTCCGGCGCGGTGGCTTTGGTTGAAAAGGACAGGTTTTTGTTTTGCAACAGCGCGTCAATTCCGGGTTCAAAAAACGGCACTGTGCCTGATTGCAACGTGGCGACTTTGTCAGCATCTATGTCGATACATTCCACCACATGGCCCAGCTCTGACAGGCAAGCGCCGGTGACCAGACCCACATATCCACATCCAAAAACCGTAACCCGCATTTGTTCTTCCGATTTAATTCAAGCCCCGATAGGCTTGCGGGAAATGAACCGGATTCGCAACCCTTGATTGGATTTCAACATGGCCAAAAACCCGCTGCAAACCACCACATTGGGGGCGTTTCCCAAACCGAGTTATGTGCCGGTGCGTGATTGGTTTGACATATCACGCGAAACCGGTGCGATGAATCCCAGCCAGACCACTAAGGATTATACCGCGGCCAGCACCAATGCCGGTAACGAACCCCTATTTATCCGTGCCGCGCGCGAGGTGATCGACCTTCAGATCAAAGCCGGCATCACCATCCCCACCGACGGAGAAGTGCGCCGCGAGAATTATATCCATTACCATTGCCGCCATCTGAACGGGTTTGATTTTGATAATCTCGAACACCGTGTGCTGCGCGACGGCGCCTATGAAAGCGACCTGCCCGCCATTCGCAGCGCCATGACCCATAGCGGCAAACCCTATGGCCCGCATGATTATCTGGCCAGTCAAGCTGTCAGCCCCTTGCCGGTGAAATTCACCCTGCCGGGGCCGTTAACCATTATGGATACCACGGCGGATTGTTTTTATAATGACCACCCGAAACTGAACGCGGCGCTGGCCGAAACGGTAAATAAGGAAATTCTGGCGCTGGTCGATGCAGGCTGCCAATATATTCAGGTGGATGAGCCGCTATTTGCGCGCAAAGTCTCCGACGCGCTTGATTTTGGCATGGAGGGGCTGGAGCGCTGTTTTCATAACGTGCCAGAACATGTGACCTGCATTGTGCATATGTGCTGCGGATACCCCGACCATCTGGATGACACGGATTACAAAAAAGCCGATCCCGACAGCTATCACCAACTGGCAGCGGCAATTGATATGGCAGCCTTTGACCAGATTTCGATTGAAGACGCCCATTGTTGTAATAATTTGGACCTGCTCGACAAACTCCCCACCAAAACCGTGATTTTTGGCGCGGTGGCCATTGCCAGCAGCCGGGTTGAAACAGCGGATGAAATCGAGGCACGCTTGCGTTTTGCCCTGCAACATATAGACCGTGACAGATTGGTCGTGGCCCCAGATTGCGGGCTTGGCTTGTTAACGCCGGAACTGGCGGTGGCGAAATTGAAGGTTATGTGTGAGGCGGCAGCCCACCTCTAGCCAGTAGCGAATTGCCGAGTTTGCCAAACATCTATATCTGTTGATTTCCCCAGAAGGTTGTTTAACGGCAACAGCTTTGATAGATTGATTTTTTACTGACTCTATTTCTTTTCGTAAATAATATTTCGGGAAGCTGAATATCCCCTAGTTTCCTAGACGCCTTCTTGTTTCGTTTTCTGCTGCCTTTCGAGCTCTACGGGCGACAGCATCCCGTTCCTAGCGTG
>QIGK01000109.1 GCA_003228875.1 Rhodobacterales bacterium | reverse complement strand
TAGGCGTAATGGCCTTTGCGGTTTTTGTTGATTTTATAGGCCATGGTTTTCAGGCCCCAATATTCGCTGTCAACAACTTTGCCGCCATTGTCAGCAAGAACACCACCAAAGTGTTCGATCAACCCTTCGGCCTGCGTATTTGACAGGTCCTGACGGGCGATAAATACGTGCTCATAGAGCGCCATATCATATTCCTTCATTTTCAAGCGTGCTTCAACATGCGGCGTTAAAATCCCCCATCCGCATTCGAGAGGCATCCGCGATCAAAGATTGCGGGGGATTGGGGGGTTATAAGGCGGTTTTGGGGGAATGCAAGGGGGTTAGGTTGGTTTTAACCGCGCCTTAAACCATTCCTGAACGGTGTCGCGATTTGTATTGCCTGAGGCAAGCGCGACGACCAATTCTTCAAGGCCGTATCCGAGGTCGTCTTGTTCGTTGACTGCCTCTAAAACGAAACCACTATGGGCAAATAGTTTAAGGGTCAGCATAGTAGCTGTTCGTTTGTTTCCGTCTGCGAATCCATGATTTTGAACTACGGATTCAAGCAAAGCTGAACCTTTTTCTTCGATGCTATCGAAATACCCACAATAGGGGCGCGCCAAGGCTGAGAGCAAGCTGGATTCGTTCAGGATTCCAGAGCGGCCGCCGGATGCTTCCAACACTAATTCATGAAGGTCAATTGCATCTTGATAGGTGACAATGTAGTGGGTGCTATCTGTCAGCAAGGCGCTTCAGCATGGCCAGATTGTCATTGATCAAACTTTTCGATATCAGGCTTGAAGCTTCATCTGAATCGACTTTTTTGGTCTTACCCGTCGCAACCTCACGCAATTCATACGAATTACCCCCAGAGGCATTTTTGCCTTTGTTGGTGACCGTCCATTGAACATTGTTTTCGTTTTGCGACGCGAGTGCCATTGGTTTTTCCTGTTTGTGTTAATCTGTTATATAGGAAATCGTTTAACAAATGCAAAACAAAATCGGGTGCTAACGTGTCATCGGCGGCGGACGTTGTCCCCCTTTGGACTGCGCTCAATTCAACCTTAGGATTTTTGGCTATTTGGAAGCATCAATTGGGGGATCGTTCAAACGCGTGGTCAAGGCAATTCAGGTTTTGCTCTCGGTGGATTTCTTGATAATCTGTAACAGCTCAATCGGTGCACCATCATGCACAATAAATGCAACGCGGAGTTCGGGCACGGGGCTGGTTGGTTTTATCAGAATTTCATGGCCATTTATGGCGTCATCTAAATCGTCGACTTCAAAACAAATATGTGGTTTGGTTTTAATGGTCTCGGGCAAGGTGCAATCATCGTCAAAATGCATCCACTCATATTTGAACGGAGAGGATTCATATCCTGTCACTGAAAATTTCAGATGCGGGATATGGCGCATATTGGGTAGCCGGTTTTTGATGGGCACGCCAACATGGTGAAATCGAAATCCATTTGGCAGGATTGTTTTGTATTCGCTCATTTTTTGACCTCGTCGGCAGGATGTTGTTGTCAATCTGCTATGGCTCGGGATATAAAATCGGGTAATTGATTTTGCAAGTGAGGGTCCCATGACAAAAGCATATATTTTCCCCGGCCAAGGGGCGCAATCTATTGGGATGGGGAAGGCTTTGGCGGAGGCTTATCCGGCGGCCAAGGCGGTGTTTGACGAGGTTGATGCGGCGCTTTCGCAAGACCTTTCGGCGTTGATTTGGGAAGGCGATATTGCTGAGCTGACTTTGACGGAAAATGCACAGCCTGCGCTTATGGCGACATCTATGGCAGCGATGGCGGCGTTGAATACCGAGGGGGTTCAGGTGACGGATGCGGCGTTTGTCGCGGGGCATTCCTTGGGTGAATATTCGGCGCTTTGTGCGGCGGGGGTTATTTCGCTGTCGGACACGGCGCGGCTGCTAAAAATCCGCGGCAAAGCCATGCAAGACGCGGTTCCGGTTGGTGTTGGCGCGATGGCAGCTTTGCTGGGGCTGGATTTTGCCGCTGCGCAAGCGGTGGCTGAAGCGGCGGCTGAGGGTGAGGTTTGTCAGGCGGCGAATGATAATGACCCGGGGCAGGTTGTGGTTTCTGGGCATAAGGCTGCTGTGGAACGCGCTTGTGTTTTGGCCAAGGAAGCAGATGCAAAGCGGGCGATTATGTTGCCGGTATCAGCACCGTTTCATTGTGTGTTGATGGCTCCGGCGGCTGAAGTCATGGAGGCGGCGTTGGCCGAGGTTGAATTCAAAACGCCAAGCGTTCCGTTGGTTGCCAATGTTGCAGCGGCGGCAGTGGATGCTCCGCTGCTTATTCGCAATCTGTTGGTGGATCAGGTTACCGGATCGGTGCGCTGGCAGGAATCTGTTTTGTGGATGGCGGCGCAGGGCGTTGACGAGATGGTTGAGGTTGGCGCGGGCAAGGCGCTGTGTGGGATGATCCGGCGGATTGATCGGAGTATTGAGTGTCATGGGGTGGGTGACCCTGACGGGGTTGCCAAGTATATTACGGGTTAAGGGAATGGTGGGCTGAAGCCCACCCTACGAAGGGACAGAATATGTTTGATTTGACAGGGAAAATGGCGCTGGTGACCGGTGCTTCGGGCGGGATTGGCGGGGCGATTGCAACCGCATTATACAATGCGGGGGCCAGCGTTGCGCTTTCGGGCACGCGGGTTGATCCGCTGAACGCGTTGGCGGCCAGCCTTGGCGAACGTGCCCATGTGGTGCCTTGCAATCTGTCGGACCGTGAGGCCGTGGCCGTATTGCCAAAGGCAGCGATTGAGGCTTTGGGCGGTTTGGATATTCTGGTCAACAACGCGGGTATTACCAAAGACAATTTGTTTATGCGCATGAAAGACGAGGAATGGGATACGGTGCTGGACATTAACCTCATGTCTACGATGATATTAATGCGCGCGGTGATGCGCCCGATGATGAAAGCCCGCTGGGGGCGGATTATCAATATTTCCAGCATTGTCGGGGTTACGGGTAACCCCGGGCAGGCGAATTACGCGGCATCCAAGGCGGGGGTGATCGGTATGGGGAAATCTGTGGCCCATGAAGTGGCATCACGCGGGATTACTGTTAATGCAATTGCGCCGGGGTTTATCACCACGGCCATGACCGACAAACTGACAGATGATCAAAAAGCTGCTTTGCTGACAGGCGTGCCGATGGGGCGGATGGGAACATCTGCGGAAATCGCCGCCTCGGCATTGTATCTAGCATCAGATGAAGCGGGCTATGTGACAGGGCAAACCTTGCACGTCAATGGCGGCATGGCGATGTTTTGAGGGTTGTATCGCTTTTAATCTGGCTGGTTTGGGCGGCATCGGCCTTTGCCCAATCCTTTGAGGGTGCGGTCAAATTGGCAGATGATGGTAACTGGACATCTGCGCTTGAAATTTGGCATGTGCTTGCGGAGAGGGGCCATGTCAGGTCACTTGTTCAGCTTGGGGATAGTTATTATTTTGGCGAGGGCACTGAAATCCGGTTTGACCTTGCGTTTGAGCATTACCTGCAAGCTGCCGAGCTGGGCAACAGCGTGGCGCAATATAACATCGGGACAATGTATGATTATGGCGATGGTATTCCCGAGGATGATTTTGAGGCCGTAAAATGGTATCGTTTGGCGGCGGCGCAGGGGCTGGCTAACGGGCAGGATAACCTTGGTTTTATGTATAAAAGCGGCACAGGTGTTGAGCGCGATTACGTTGCTGCATTTGCCTTATTTCAACTGGCCGCAGCACAAGGATTGCCAAATGCGATCAATAATCTTGGCACTGCATATGAGGATGGCCAAGGCATAAACAGGGATATCTCTAAAGCGCTTGCGCATTATCGCACGGCAGCAAAAGAGAATAATTTCTATGGGCAGTATAATCTTGGACGTGCGTATGATTATGGCAATGGCGTGCCTGAAAATGTCAACACAGCGCTTAAATGGTATCAACTGAGCGCTGAGCAAGGGAACCAATATGCCCAAGAACGACTGGGGGCATTATATTTGGCGGATGACCGGCTTGCGCAGGATTTTGAACTGGCAATTTATTGGCGTGAAAAAGCCGCAGAGCAAGGGTTTTTGGCATCCCATCAGGCGCTCTGGAGTATTTACAGCGATGATGCCGGCTGGCCCCGCGATGATGTTCGCGCAGAATTCTGGTATTTAACAGCGTTGCGTTTTGGGGCGGTGGAGCCTTATGCTGGTTTAGCAGCGCTTTACACAGATCCGGTTGAGGGAGAGCCGGATTATGTCTGAGCATTTATGTGGTATTCCTTGGCAGATGGCGCCATGGCGTGGATGCAAAAAGCCGGTTTAATGGCCGAGTTGACACCGCAACAAGTTAACGAGGCAACGGCAATGGCGGCAATTTGCCGAACCAGCGATTATGCTGATTGTTAAAGCTCGGAACTACAAAAATACTTGCCAACCAGTTCTGGTATGGTATAGCGCGTCACGAGGATTACCGGAGGCTGTGCTTGCGGTGCTCTTGCCGTATTGGCAAATGGCAATGCCGCCAGACAGGTGAACCGAAAACCCGGAATGGTAACTCCGTTCCATACATTGAGTGAGGATAATATTATGAGCGACATCACAGATCGCCTGAAGAAAATCGTTGTTGAGCACTTGAGCGTTGACGAAGACAAAGTTGTTGAAACTGCTTCGTTCATTGACGATCTTGGCGCAGACAGCCTTGATACTGTTGAATTGGTTATGGCCTTTGAGGAGGAATTCAGTATTGAAATCCCTGACGACGCAGCAGAAACCATCCAGTCATTTGGCGACGCGGTAAAATATGTGACTGAAAACGCATAAATCCGGCTTTATTTATTGGGAAAACGGCGTCCATTCGGGCGCCGTTTTCTTTTTTGACATGGATGAATTAGGATAGAAATTTCAAATCCAGAAACGGGAGTATCATCATGCAGATTCGCAAAGTTTTTTGGGCAGTGGCCTTGGCGATTATGTCAGCTGGTGGTGCAAATGCGCAGTTTATGACCGCAGCCGAAGTTAAGCCGATATTGGATATGACC
Source organism: Rhodobacterales bacterium (assembly GCA_003228875.1). Classification (GTDB taxonomy): domain Bacteria; phylum Pseudomonadota; class Alphaproteobacteria; order Rhodobacterales; family Rhodobacteraceae; genus UBA3077. Next base: position 30,299 of record QIGK01000109.1, on the reverse strand, counting down.
AGCGGTAACTGGGTTTCCATTCGGGAATGGGATGGCAACGATCTGGTGTATTTTACCCATCTAGAAACCTTCCTTTCGCTGCGGTTTGACTGGCGTGCGTTACGGCATCAACAGCGACGTTGCCGACACGCCTTATGCGCTGGAGGAATGTTTTGAAGGCACGGCTGCGCCCAATGCTTTGGACCCGAACGTGCATGACATTTATATCACCTTACCGCTTGGCTCGGTTCAGAAAATTACGGTTGATGTGAAATATGATGATGGTTCGGTCAACAGCGTGACGTTTGACCGCGCATCTATCCAAATTCAGTAAAGCCAAGTCTTGCCCCAATGGGTGCGCTTGGGTAAACAGGCGCAAAATAGGCCCGGGAGAAAAATATGCGTCGTGTTGTGATAACCGGAATGGGGATGGTTTCTCCGTTGGCTTGTGGGGTTGAGGAAACATGGGCACGGTTGCTGGACGGGCAATCAGCGGCGGGCACTATTTCTAAGTTTGATGCCAGTCACCTGGCCACCGATTACGCCTGTGAAATTCCCTATGGTGACGGATCAGACGGCACATTTAACCCCGATGACTGGATGTCTAAAAAGGATCAGCGCAAGGTAGACCCGTTTATTCTATATGCAATGTGTGCAGCCACACAGGCGGTGCAGGATGCAGACTGGATGCCCCAAGACGAAGCGGCGCGCGAACGCACCGGTGTGATGATCGGGTCAGGCATTGGTGGTTTGAGTCTGATTGCCGAAACCGCAATTTTGCTAAAAGAACGCGGACCAAGACGGGTTTCACCGTTTTTCATTCCGGGATCATTGATCAATCTTTGTTCGGGGCAGGTTTCGATCAAATTCGGTTTTAAGGGGCCAAACCATGCGGTGGTTACCGCCTGTTCCACTGGCGCACATGCCATTGGCGATGCGGCGCGCCTTATCATGCTGGACGACGCGGATGTGATGGTCGCGGGGGGTGCCGAAGCCCCGGTTTGTGAATTGGGTATTGCCGGTTTTAACGCCTGCAAGGCGCTTTCGACAGCGCGTTCCGATGACCCAAAATCAGCCAGTCGTCCTTATGACAAAGACCGTGACGGGTTTGTTATGGGGGAAGGTGCCGGCGTGGTGGTTCTGGAAGAATACGAACACGCCAAAGCACGCGGCGCGCGTATCTATGCGGAGGTTGTCGGCTATGGTCTTTCGGGGGATGCCTTTCATATTACCGCGCCATCCAGTAATGGCGATGGCGGCTTCCGGTCAATGACTGCGGCGTTGAAACGCGCAGGATTGCAGCCTGATGACATAGATTATGTCAACGCACATGGCACGTCCACCATGGCTGATACCATTGAATTGGCTGCGGTCACGCGATTGTTGGGGGAAAATAGCGGCGCAACTATGTCGTCGACTAAATCTGCCATCGGGCATTTGCTGGGTGCGGCTGGCGCGGTTGAGGCGATTTTTTCGGTGCTGGCAATTCGCGACCAGATCGCGCCGCCTACGATTAATCTGGATAATCTTGATGTTGAAACCAAGTTGGATTTGGCAGCAAACAAGGCGGTAAAACGCAAAATCAACGTGGCCCTGAGCAATTCGTTTGGGTTTGGCGGCACTAATGCCTCGGTCATTTTCAAAAAGTTGGACAACTGATGCGTAAAGCCGTTGCAGCAAATGCACTGACATTTATTATCCTTGCCGCCATCGTTTTTGGCGGGGTTGTTGGTTGGGGGCGGGCGCAGTTCTATGCGGTTGGGCCGTTGAACGAACCGGTGTTTATAACCGTAAATTCAGGTGATAACCTAACCAGAATTACGCCTCGGCTGGTGGAGGCAGGCGCGATTTCCAATGCGGAAATATTCCGGTTGGGCGCGCGCTATACGGAGTTGGCGTCGCAATTGAAATTTGGCGAATATGAGATTCCGGCGGGGGCCTCGATGGAGGAAATTCTGCTGGTGCTGACCTCTGGCCGGTCTATCCAGTATAAGGTCACGATTGCTGAAGGGCTGACCAGTTACCAGGTTGTGCAGGTTTTGCTGGCTGATCCGGTATTGACCGGCGAATTGCCAACCATTCCGCCCGAAGGGGCGTTGGCACCCAATACCTATTTATTCGGGCGTGGAGCCACGCGAGATTCGATTATTGAAATTATGACTAAAGCACAGCTAGATATTTTGACCACGGCATGGATCAATAGATCGGCTGATCATCCTGTGCAATCCGCCGAAGATCTGTTGATTCTGGCGTCGATCATTGAAAAAGAAACTGGGTTGGCGGAGGAGCGCGAGCAGGTCGCCAGCGTTTTTGTCAACCGACTGCGGTTGGGCATGCGTTTGCAAACCGACCCGACGGTGATTTACGGAATTACCTTGGGCCGCGAGATTCTGGGCCGCCCGATATTCCAAAGTGAGCTGGACCGCGAGACGCCCTATAACACCTATCGCATAGACGGGTTGCCACCAACACCAATTGCGAATCCGGGGCGGGCCGCGATTGAAGCGGCGGCGAATCCTGATGACACACCGTATATTTTCTTTGTTGCGGATGGGTCTGGCGGGCATGCTTTTGCGACTAATTTGGCGGATCATAATGCTAATGTTGCAAGGTGGAGGGCGTTGGAAGCGTCGCAATAATTGTTTTATTTCAATAAGTTATAGGGATGGTGGGTGCGAACATCCGCCTTACGCACGTACAACCTTAGATTTAAGTGTTGACTTCGCAAACGCTTAAGGGTATAACTTGTGCAAGCTGGAAGAAATGGGCAAGAAGAAATGGGCAAGCGGATTCGTCGAAAGACGGGCCGCTTTTTTCGTTTTTGCCCCGATGCGGAGCATTGAAGGCTTAAGATTTATGACACTGAAAAAACGTCCTGCTGGCAAACCCAGCATGGAAACCTTGCGTTCTGCGCGGCTCTCATACCGTCAGCTTGCGCGAGGTCTTGAGACGATCATTCAACGTATGGACACTGGACTGGATTCTGCGGAACCGTCAAATGACCAACAAAAAATGATTGCCTTGCATATGAAAACTGTGAACCAGATTGCAGATATGGAGATTGCTCTTGAAACAGGCGGCAAAGGATCGGCGGAACAAAACGCCCTTGATCTTATCGCGGCAAGACGCGAAATCCGTGATCGGCTATCTCGACGGGCTAAGGCCCGATCAGCTCCAAAAGGCGCTAAACAGTCTAAGTGATAATGCGCTGATGTCCCTGCCCTGGATCTTTGAGATCTGGGCGCTGGGGCATCAGTTGCCGCCCCCGGGCGACTGGACAACTTGGGTGGTTTTAGGCGGGCGCGGTGCGGGGAAAACCCGTGCTGGGGCCGAATGGGTGCGTGCTCAAGTTGAGGGCGCAGGTCCGCTTGATGCGGGTAAATGCAAGCGGGTGGCGCTGGTTGGCGAAACCATTGACCAGACCCGCGAGGTGATGGTGTTTGGAGAAAGTGGCCTGTTGGCTTGCTGCCCGCCGGACCGGCGACCTGTTTGGCAGGCAACCCGCAAACGGTTGCTTTGGCCTAACCGGGCGGTTGCTGAAATATATTCGGCCCATAACCCCGAAAGCCTGCGCGGGCCACAATTTGATTGTGCCTGGGTGGACGAGTTGGCCAAGTGGAAACGCGGTCAAGAAGCCTGGGACATGCTGCAATTTGCGCTGCGGCTGGGCGAGCGACCCCAACAGGTGGTCATCACAACAACGCCGAAAAACATTCGGCTGTTAAAAGAGATTTTGGCGGAGGCTGCGACGGTGCAGACCTCTGCCCCGACAAAAGCGAATCGCGCCAATCTGGCGGAGTCGTTTTTGACGTATATTACAGACAAATACAAAGGCTCGCGTTTGGGTCGTCAGGAACTTTCAGGCGAAATTCTGACAGCGGAAGAAGGGGCCTTATGGTCGCTTAACCAACTGGACGCGGCGCGGGTATCGGCGATCGGGGATTTTGACCGGATTGTGGTGGCGGTTGATCCGCCTGTTACAACCGGCAAAAGCGCTGATACCTGCGGAATTATAGTGGCGGGCGTGATGACAGACGGGCGGCCAGTGAAATGGCGGGCAACGGTGTTGCATGATGCCAGCATTCAGGGGGCCAGCCCGCAGCAATGGGCGGCAGAGGCCGTGCGGGTGTTTCACGAATATAAGTGTGACCGGCTGGTCGCTGAGGTCAACCAAGGCGGGGAATTGGTGGAAAGCCTGATTAGGCAGATTGACCCGCTGGTTTCGTATCGTGCGGTGCGGGCATCGCGCGGCAAGGTGGCGCGGGCTGAACCCGTGGCGGCTTTGTATGAACAAGGGCGTGTGGGGCATTTGGCGGGCATGCCGGAGCTGGAAGACCAGATGTGTGAGATGACCGCGCGCGGGTTTGTCGGCAAGGGGTCGCCTGACCGTGTGGATGCGCTGGTCTGGGCAATTACCGATTTGATGATTGATCCGGCACGGGTGTTTTTGGCGCCTCGGGTGCGGGGATTATGAATGGTGTGGCGGGCTGAAGCCCGCCCTACGGATAATGGAATTGTAGGGCGGGCTTCAGCCCGCCATTTCTTTTAACAAAGGAGCATAACTCTATGGTTTTGCAGTTTTTAAGAACATCCAAAGTGGATGTTTCAGAGACTAAATCGAGCGCCGCTGCCGGGGTTGTCAGCTTTCATAGCGGTGGCCGTGCGGCGTGGACGGGGCGCGATACCGCCAGCTTGACACGCAATGGATTTATCGGAAATCCTGTGGGGTTTCGGTGCGTCAAGATGATCGCCGAGGCGGCGGCCTCCGTGCCGTTGGCGTTGCAGGACGCGGAGCGGCGGTTTGACAATCATCCATTGCTGAGCCTGTTGGCGCGGCCTAACGGCATGCAGGGATCAGCGGATTTGCTGGAGGCGCTTTATGGCCAGATGTTGCTGTCTGGTGACGGATATCTGGAGGCTGCGGGCCTTGAGGAAGGCGCGCCGCGTGAATTGTTTGTGCTGCGCTCTGATCGGATGCGGGTGGTGCCCGGCAACGATGGTTGGCCGGTGGCGTATGAATATTCGGTTGGTGCAAAAAAGCACCGGTTTGATATGCGCGGTGAGGTTCAGCCGATTTTGCACGTCAAAGCGTTTCATCCGAGCGATGACCATTATGGCTTGTCTCCGATGGAGGCTGCAGCCAGTGCGATGGATGTGCATAACGCCGCCAGTAAGTGGTCAAAAGCGTTGTTGGACAATGCGGCGCGGCCCTCGGGGGCGATTGTTTACAAGGGCGTGGATGGTGCCGGGTCGATGGCCAATGATCAGTATGATCGACTGGTTGAGGAAATGGAAAGCCATCATCAGGGCGCGGCGAATGCCGGGCGTCCGATGTTGCTTGAGGGTGGTTTGGATTGGAAACCGATGGGGTTTAGCCCCTCGGACATGGAATTCCAGAAAACCAAGGAAAGTGCGGCGCGGGAAATTGCGCTGGCTTTTGGGGTGCCGCCGATGTTGCTGGGGCTGCCCGGCGATGCGACTTACGCGAATTATGCTGAGGCTAACCGCGCGTTTTTCAGGCTGACCGTGCTGCCTTTGGTGGGCCGCGTGATGGGCGCTGTTGGCAACTGGATGTCGGATTTTTATGTTGAGGAATTGGCGTTAAAGGCTGATCTGGACGGGGTTCCGGCGTTGAGTATTGAGCGTGAGAGCCAATGGCGGCGGGTTGCAAAGGCTGATTTTCTGACGGTTGCGGAAAAGCGCCAGATGCTGGGCTTACCGAGCGTTGCGAATGAGTAAACCGCGCGGGGGCTCAAAGTATTTATACGAACCCTTTGACGCCGCCAGCGCGCGCATTGAGGCTCATGAACGGGTCACTGAAGAACGCTGGATTGCATTAGAGCGTAGATTAACAATGATCGAAAAGACGTTGGAAAGGCTTGAGAAACGGATTTGGCTGGCGGTGTATGGCGCGGCGAGTCTGTTTGCGGTGAACCTTGCGCTTTCGGTTTTTAGGGTTGGGTAAAGGAGTGGCGGGCTGAAGCCCGCCCTACACAGGCTGGGGTTTATCCTGCCATTTCGGAAATTTTCAAGGGGATTGATATGAATTATCAAAATTTCATGGGGCCATCCTATGAAACTAAATTTTGTGCGTTGGAGGATCAGGCGGTGGATGGTGCTGTGATCAGCGGCTATGCCAGTCTGTTTGGGGCCAGCGATCAGGGCGGCGATATTGTGCAAAAAGGCGCATATGCCGATTGCCTGAAACGGCTGGTGGCCAAGGGTGGCAAGGTCAAGATGCTTTGGCAGCATAATCCAAGTCAGCCGATCGGGGTTTGGGATGAAATTGTCGAGGATTCCAAAGGCTTGCGGGTCAAAGGCCGGTTATTGACCGAAGTTCAGGCAGGCCGTGAAGCGCAGATATTATTGGAGGCGGGGGCGATTGACGGATTGTCGATTGGTTACCGCACCAAACGCAGCGAAAAGGCCGGTTCGGGCCGTTTGTTGCATGAAATTGAGCTGTGGGAAGTGTCATTGGTGACCTTCCCTATGCTTTCAGAGGCGCGTGTGCAGCCTTCCGATGATGAGGAAGCGTTGGCGCAAAATCTGGCCGAGACTTTTCGCGCGGCCAGAGACTTGCTGGCTTAAGCGCCAGTTTTATCAAAAGGAAAAAAGATGGGTGAACCCAATTGCAAATCCCTTGGCGATGCCAAGGGGCAGGGTCCTGCTGTGGAAGTCAAGGCTGCACTGCACGGATTTTTGTCTGAATTCAACATGTTCCAGTTGGAACTTAAATCAAAACTCAAAGAACAGGAAAATCGTTTGAATATGCTTGATCGTAAATCTATCGCGTCGGGTCGCCCGGCATTATCTGTGGCTGCCGATTTGGATATGCCTCATAAAAAGGCGTTCTCAGCCTATCTTCGCACGGGCGATGATGATGCGCTGCGCGGCCTTTCCGTGGAAGAAAAAGCGCTTTCGACCGCTGTTTCTGCGGATGGCGGCTTTTTGGTTGACCCGCAAACTTCGGAAACCATTTCCAGTGTGTTGCGCGGTGCATCCAGCATTCGCTCCATCGCCAATGTGGTGCAGGTTGAATCCACCGCTTATGACGTGCTGGTTGACCAAACCGATATTGGCGCTGGTTGGGCTGATGAAACCTCCGCAACTGCTGAAACCGGCACGCCGCAAATTGACCGGATTTCCATTCCACTGCATGAGCTTTCGGCCTTGCCAAAAGCATCGCAACGCTTGCTGGATGACAGTGCATTTGATGTCGAGGGCTGGTTGGCTGAGCGTATTGCTGATAAATTCAGCCGTGCGGAAAGCCTGTCTTTTATCTCGGGTGACGGTGTTGATAAGCCAACCGGATTTTTGACTTATACCGCTGTGGATAACAATGCCTGGACATGGGGCGATCTGGGCTATGTGGCCACCGGTGCAGCCGGAGATTTTAACGGGATTGATCCGGCGGATGCGATTGTTGATCTGGTTTATGCGCTGGGTGCGCGTTATCGCGCCAATGCGGCGTTTGTGATGAATTCCAAAACCGCCGGAGCGGTTCGCAAGATGAAAGACGCTGATGGCCGTTTCCTTTGGTCTGATGGTTTGGCGGCGGGTGAACCTGCGCGCCTTATGGGCTATCCGGTGCTGATTGCCGAAGACATGCCCGATATTGCGGCGGATGCTACGGCGATTGCGTTTGGTGATTTTGGTGCGGGTTATACCGTTGCTGAACGCCCCGATCTGCGCATTTTGCGCGATCCGTTTAGCGCCAAGCCTCATGTGCTTTTCTATGCAACCAAGCGGGTTGGCGGCGATGTTTCGGACTTTGCGGCCATCAAATTGCTGAAATTTGCGGTGTCTTAAGCGGTTGCTTTGATGCTGTGATGGTGCGGGGCCTTTTGGCCCTGTGCTGGTGTTCCCTCGCGCCATTCTGGTTTGAAATCTCCCTCCGCTCGGGCGGTGCGGGGGCACCTTTTGGTAATTGATTGGACTGGAATAATATGAACGGCACTATCCTGAAAGACCCGCAATCCGAGCTGGAATTCTGGTTTGATTGGCGGCTGGGGTATCTGAAGAAAAACGAAACAGTAGAACATGATCTGGGCTGGACGGTTCAGCCCGTTGAAGATGATCCTAACTGTTTGAAAATAATGGAACAAACAAATTCAATACACCGATCCCGGGTGGTGATCACTGGCGGCGTGTCTGGGCAGGTTTACCTGCTGACCTGCACCATTGGCACCGATGCTGGGCGGGTATTGAAACGCGCTGTGATTCTGCGGATTTCGGGTGTGCAACATTCAGGAGAGCTGCATGAAATTGACTGAGACAACAACGCTGCTAAGCGCGGATATTCCGGTTACTGAGTTTAGCGATTATATGCGCCTTGGCAGCGGTTTTGCTGATGACGGGAGCCAAAACGTGCTGCTGGAAACGGTTTTGCGGGCCGCCATGGGGGCTATTGAAGCGCGGATCGGGAAGGTTCTGATTGCGCAGGGGTTTAATTGGCAAATATATGTCTGGCGGCGGGATCGTGCTGCGCAGGTGCTGCCAGTTTCGCCGGTGAATGCGATTAGCCAGATTGTGATGATTGATGATCTGGGGGTCTCAACACCGGTTGATGCAGCAAAATATCGGTTAGAATTTGACAATACGCGGCCCCGACTTGTGCCAAAGGCCACCCATTTGCCCGAAATTCCGGTGAACGGGTCAGCGGTGATTTCATTGATGCTGGATATGGCATTTGGTTGGATGTGCCAAACGACTTGCGCCAAGCGGTGTTTATGCTGGCGGCGAATTATTACGAAAACCGCAATGATCTTGGCCATGCTAGCCGGTAAATGCCATTTGGTGTTGCTGCCTTGTTGGAGCCATACCGTGACATACGATTGGGTGCGGCATGACTGTGCCAAATTTAAACCGCAAACTGGTGCTGGAGGAGGCGGTTCGAAGCGCTGACAGCATGGGCGGAGTGGTCGAGGTCTGGACGGCGCTGGGATCAATCTGGGCCAGTATTGATGCGCGCGGCGGGGCTGAACGGTTGATTGGCGGGCGTATGGTTCCCGTGACCAAGTTCAAAATCATCACGCGTTCCGCGCCGTTTGAGGCGGCATCGCGGCCCCGTGCTGAGCAACGGTTTGTTGAGCGTGGCCGGATTTTTGACATTCTGGCCGTCGCGGAAATGGACGGCGCAGCGCAGTATTTGGAAATATGGGCAGAGGAGGCAGAGGAGGGGCGATCATGAGTTATGCGATGAGTGCCGCCTTGCAAGAAGCTGTTTTTGCAGCGCTTTCCGCTGATGCAGTGCTGGCTGGAATGCTTGGCAGTGCCATTTATGACGTGCTGATTGACGCAGATTTAACCTTGTCACGCGAATCACTTGTGAACCTGAAATTTCTGAAATCTCGCGCGTGGCGCGGGGTTTCCCCTGAACAACGCAGAATCGCGCTGGTTTTCCGCGCGATTCTTGATGATGGCTCTTATTAAGGAATAAAAAATGGCTGCTCAAAAAGGCAAAGACCTTCTGATTAAAATTGATATGACTGGCTCTGGCACGTTTTTAACGTTTGCCGGGCTGCGGGCGACGCGGATCTCGTTTAATGCGGAAACCGTGGATGTAACCAATATGGTTTCTGCCGGAGGCTGGCGGGAATTGCTGGCAGGAACCGGCGTGCGTTCGGCCAGTATTTCAGGTTCTGGTGTGTTTCTGGATGATTACATTGATGAACGAGCCCGCGCGATTTTCTTTGCAGCGGATATATCGGATTTTCAGGTGATTATTCCTGAACTCGGCACCTTGGAGGGGCCGTTCCAGATTACCTCATTAGAATATGCGGGCAATTATGATGGTGAGGCGACTTATGAAATCGCGCTGGCCTCTGGTGGTGAGCTGATCTTTACGGCGGCTGTTTGATGAACCCGTATCGGGGGGAGGTATTGTTAACGCTTAACGGCAAGGCACATGTGATGCGCCTGACCCTTGGGGCGTTGGCGGAGCTTGAAGCAACATTGGAGACCGGATCGCTGCTGGAATTGGTGGAGCGCTTTGAAAGCGGGAAATTCTCAGCGAATGATCTTGTGGCATTGTTGCTGGCGGGATTGCGCGGTGGCGGAGCTAATATTGACCGTGCCGCATTGAACACTGCTGAAATAGGCGGCGGCGCGGTTGCGGCGGCGCAAGCAGGTGCATTGTTGTTAAAGCGCGCTTTTACGTTGCCCGATGCAGAAATTTAACTGGGCTGAATTGATGCGGCTGGGGATGATGCATATGCGTCTATCCCCTGATCAATTCTGGGCCCTGACCCCTGCGGAACTGGTGGTGATGAGCGGCGCCGATGCCAAAGCGGCAGCGGTTTTGACGCGATCAGGGCTGGACGCGCTGATGGTGCAATATCCCGACACAAATCTAAGGAGAGACAATGGCGGAAACTGAACAAGACCTTGAAAACCTGGACATTGTTCTGGGTGATCTGGAGGGCAGCATTGCAGCGACACAAAGCGCAACAACGGTGTTTCAAGCTGAATTGAAGGGCACCGAAGTAGCATTGGCGGCGGCGGGGCAGCTGGCGACTGCTTTTACCCGCAGCGTGGGCGGCAGTTTGCGAAATGCCTTTGATGATCTGGTTTTTGATGGGGCAAAGCTGGGCGATGTGTTGCGAAATTTAAGCCTGTCGATGTCAAATTCAGCGCTTGATTCAGTGCTGAACCCTGTGGCCTCGCATTTTGGCAATTTGCTGGGCGGGGGCTTGGAAAGCCTGATAAAAGGCATATTGCCATTTGAAAATGGGGCAGCTTTTTCAGGCGGGCGGGTCACGGCTTTTGCCAATGGCGGAATTGTTAACAGCGCCACTGCGTTTCCGATGCGCGGGGGCACAGGATTAATGGGCGAGGCCGGACCCGAGGCGATTATGCCCTTGGCGCGGGGTGCTGACGGTAAGTTGGGCGTGCGTGGCGGCGGCGGCCAAAGTGTCACCGTTAATATGAATATTTCAACGCCGGATGCGGCAAGTTTTCAGCGGTCTCGCACGCAAGTGGCGGCGGGTGTTCAGCGCGCGTTAAGGCGCAGCAGCCGAAATCTTTAGGGGGAAGACATGAATTTTCACGATGTTCGATTTCCGACGGCTTTGTCGTTCGGTTCTGTTGGTGGGCCAGAGCGGCGCATCGAAATTATCAGCCTTTCCAACGGGTTTGAGGAACGAAACTCGCCTTGGGCGCAATCGCGGCGCAGATATGACGCTGGGCTTGGCATGCGATCTTTGGACGATCTGGCAGATATCATGGCATTTTTTGAGGCCCGCCATGGGCAACTTTTTGGATTTCGCTGGAAAGACTGGACAGATTTCAAATCCTGTGCGCCCTCAAATAATTTTGACGCGCTGGATCAGGAATTTGGTGTCGGCGATGAAGTTACCACCGTTTTCCCGCTTATCAAAAATTATCGCTCGGGTGCTTTTACCTATGCACGGCAGATTTCTAAACCGGTTGAGGGGCGGGTGGCCGTAGCGCTTGGCGGAGACGAAATGGAGGAAGGCGTGCATTATTCCTTAAATCTGGATCGTGGCGAAGTCACATTTTTTGACCCTCCGGGCATGGGCGCGCCGCTGTCAGCCGGGTTTGAATTTGATGTTCCTGTGCGGTTTGATGCTGACCGGATCGAGGCAAGTTCGGGTGGGTTTTCAGCGGGCGAAATCCCGTCAATTCCAGTGGTAGAGGTGCGGGTCTGATGCGTGAAATTCCAAATGATTTTCAAAGCATGCTGGACACGGGCGCAACGACGGTTTGCCGATGTTGGCTTTTGCAACGCCGTGATGGTGTTGCTTACGGATTTACCGACCATGACCGCGATCTGACCTTTGACGGGCAGGTGTTTCAGGCTGGCAGTGGCATGGATGCCAGTGCGCTGGAAAGCTCGACCGGGTTGGCTGTTGATAACGGGCAGGCGGTTGGGGCGTTAAGCGCGATTGGCCTGACGGATGCGGATATTTTGGCGGGGAAATACGACCGTGCGGAAGTGCAGCAATGGCTGGTGGATTGGACCAATCCGGCCAGTCGCGTGCAGCTTTTTCGCGGGTTTCTGGGCGAAATCCGGCGTGGAAGTTTTGCATTTGAGGTTGAATTGAGATCCTTGGCGGAGCTGTTGAACCAGCCCATGGGGCGGGGATATGTGCCGACTTGTGATCGGATGTTGGGGGATAGCAAGTGCAGGTTTGACCTCGGCATTGATGGAATTTTTGCTGTGGAAATAGCTGAATCTGAGGATGCCAGACGCATAGCTTTTACTGACGTGAGTAACAAGGAAAGCGGCTGGTTCGCGCGTGGATATGTGCGTTGGTTGACCGGTGAAAATGCCGGTGTGACTTCGTTGATAAAAGTTGATCTGGCGGGGCTGGTCAATCGTGAGATTGAGTTGTGGGAGGCGCTGCGTAGCGTGGTTAATATTGGTGATCGTGCCGAGCTAATTGTCGGGTGTGATAAACGTGCTGAAACCTGTGTTTCAAAATTTGACAACTTCCTGAACTTTCGTGGATTTCCGCATATTCCGGGCGAAGACTGGGTTAGCGATTTTCCGCGCCAAGACGGGCAAAACACCGGCGGGTCTTTGAGCAATGGATGAAATTGTCACGGCAGCGCTGGGCTGGGTTGGCACGCCTTATCAATATCAGGCCAGTTGCAAAGGGGCCGGTGCGGATTGTCTGGGGCTTTTGCGCGGCGTGTGGCGTGAGGTGATCGGCGCGGAACCGGAACCTATTCCGGCTTATACTCCGGATTGGTCTGAAACCGATAAAGTTGAGCGTTTGCAAGAGGCTGCGTTGCGCTGGTTGCTGCCAGTCAATACCGCAGGCGTCGGTGATGTTTTGCTGTTTCGGATGCGTAACGGCGCGGTGGCCAAACATTTGGCGATTGTTGCTGATGCGGGGCTGACAGCGCCAAAAATAATTCATGCCTATTCAGGGCGCGGGGTGGTTTTGTCACCGCTGACGCCCGCTTGGCAACGGCGGATTGCCGGTAAATACAGATTTCCTGATCGGAGAATTTAATGGCAACGATACTTTTATCTGCGATTGGCGGTGCGATCGGGACATCGCTTGGCGGCGCGGTTCTGGGGCTTAGTTCAGCTGTGATTGGTCGCGCGATTGGCGGCACAATTGGCAATATCATTGATAATGGATTGCTGGGTGGGTCGGACCCTGTGGCGCAGGGCAAGGTTGATACCTTGCGCATTCAGGGCAGCGTTGAGGGCGGGCCGATTGCGCGGGTTTACGGGCAAATGCGGGTCTCGGGCAATGTGATCTGGGCCAGTCGGTTCAAGGAAAGCGTGTCGGGGGGTGGCAAAGGGTTTGGCGGGCCAAATGTGCAGGAATATTCCTATTCTGTCAGTCTCGCGATCGGGCTTTGTGAGGGCGAGGTGGCGCGCATTGGCCGGGTTTGGGCTGATGGCAAACGGCTGGATATGAGCGGTATTACTTGGCGATTACACAGCGGCAGCGAAACCCAGATGCCAGACCCCGCAATTGATGCAACCGAGCCAAATGCGCCAGCCTATCGTGGCACAGCCTATGTTGTGTTTGAGGATCTGGAACTGGGGCAATTTGGTAATCGGGTTCCGCAATTTAATTTTGAGGTGGTGCGACCGGATTTGGGTGATGCTGGCCAAACCGGTGACCTTGTTGAGGCGGTGGCGCTTATCCCGGGCACTGGCGAATATTCTTTGGCAACGGAGCCAGTATATTATGAAGAAGGTCGCGGTAAAAACCGTTCGGCCAATGTGAATAATCTTAGTGGTTTGAGCGATATTGAACTTTCACTGGCGCAGCTTTCGGGGGATATGCCCAATGTTGGCTCTGTTTCACTGGTGGTCAGCTGGTTTGGCGATGACTTGCGCTGTGGGGAATGCGAAATTTATCCGGCCGTGGAGCAAACAGAAATAGACGGAACCCCGATGCCGTGGCAGGTATCAGGGGTTGCGCGCGGGGCGGCGCCACTGGTTGGACGTGACGACGAGAACTGTTCAATTTATGGCGGAACGCCCTGTGACAAATCGGTTTTACAGGCAATTGCGCAGATACAATCCTCTGGCAAAGCGGTGATGTTTTACCCGTTTATCCTGATGGATATTGCGGGTGGTAACGGACTAACGGACCCGTATGGCGGGGGTGAGCAAAACATTTTCCCATGGCGGGGGCGCATAACCGCGTCTGTGGCGCCGGGGCAGGCGGGGACGCCGGACAAAACAGCGGCGATGCTGGGTGAGGTGAGCGATTTCTTTGGCACTGCGATGCCAGCCGATTTTACGCTTACCGCTGATGGCGTGTCTTATTCAGGGCCAGTGGAATGGTCTTATCGGCGATTCATTCTGCATTACGCCCATCTTTGCGCGCTTGCGGGCGGCGTTGATGCGTTTTGTATTGGCTCGGAAATGCGTGGGTTAACAACCCTGCGTGATGGTGTTGACAGTTTTCCGGCGGTGGCGGCTTTGCGCCAACTTGCGGCTGAGGTCTCGGTGATATTGCCGGATGCAAAAATCAGTTATGCGGCGGATTGGTCTGAATATTTCGGTTATCAGCCAAGCGATGGTTCGGGGGATGTAATGTTTCATCTTGACCCTTTGTGGTCCGATGACAATATCGATTTTATCGGCATTGATAATTATATGCCCCTGTCGGATTGGCGCGATTCAGAAACCCATCTGGATAGCGATTATCAGTCGATTTATAATCTTGAATATTTGCAAAGCAATATTATGGGTGGTGAGGGGTTTGATTGGTATTATGCCAATGGCGAAGCGCGCCGTTTTCAGGTTCGAACGCCAATTACGGATGGGGCCTATGGCGAGGACTGGATTTATAGGCCCAAAGACCTGTTAAGCTGGTGGACCAAAGGCCACGCCAACCGCATTGCTGGGGTGCAGCAGCCCGGATATACAGACTGGATTCCGAAATCAAAACCGTTCTGGTTTACCGAAATCGGTTGTCCGGCGGTGGATAAGGGCACCAATCAGCCAAACGTATTTGTCGACCCAAAATCAAGCGAATCTGCTTTGCCGCATTTTTCTAATGGCGGGCGCGATGAATTTATTCAGACGCGATATTTGCAGGCCCTATACGGGTTTTGGAATGATCCGCTGAACAATCCCGAAAGTTTGGAATTTGCTGGGCGAATGGTGGATATGTCACGGGCGCATGTTTGGGCTTGGGATGCGAGGCCGTCTCCGGCGTATCCAGAACGCTTGGACGTGTGGTCTGATGGTGGCAGTTATGCGCGAGGGCACTGGATTTCGGGGCGCTCTGGCAATGTATCACTGGCCAGTGTTGTTTTGGATATTTGCGCGGCGTCAAACCTTGTTCATGTGGATGTCTCAAAGCTTTATGGTGCGGTTTCGGGGTTTGTTTTGAACCAAAACGAATCTGCGCGTCAAGCATTGCAACCTTTGATGTTGGGGTTTGGATTTGAGTGTTTTGAACGGGATGGCAGAATGGTTTTTTGCAATCGGGACGGCAGCAAAGACATCGATATTTCAACGGATTGGCTGGCCATTGAAACTGACGAGGCCGCGGTTAGCCTGACCAGAAATCCAGAAAGCGAAACCGCTGCAACGGTGCGTATTCAGTATATCGACGGCAATAAGGATTACCAGTCTGGCGCGGCTGAGGCCGCATTTCCTGATGAAAACGAACCAAGGGTTACAACCGCGTCGCTGCCGGTTTCTATGACCAGCGGTGCGGCGCAAAACGTAGCGGCGCGTTGGCTGGCCGAAGCACGAATTGCCCGGGATGTTCTTGAGTTTTCTTTGCCCGCAAGTCAGGTCAAGGTGACGGCTGGCGATGTTGTCGGGTTGGCAACAAACGGTGTAGAAGCGCGATATCGGATTGATCGGATTGCAGAAATGGGCATTCGCAAAATCAGCGCAACCCGTGTTGAAGCGGGGGTTTATCGACCCGTTGCCAATGAGGACCGGAGTTTTAATGTTGATGAAATGTTGATGATCCGGTCTTTAGCGGGCCGGTATTTGCGCTGTTGATGGATTTACCTTTGCTGACCGGTGCAGAAATCCCGCATGCGCCGCATATTGCAGTCACTGCAACGCCTTGGCCGGGGGAAATGGCGGTGCTTTCTGCATCTGAAGACACTGGGTACGGTGCCATTGGTTTGGTGACCAAACAGGCGGTTACCGGTCAATTAACGGCTGATTTGCTGCGGGCTGAACCTGCCAGATGGTCTTGGCAGGGTATATCGGTTTTGCTTGATGCAGGGGTGCTACAATCTCGGAGTGCGTTGGATGTGTTAAATGGCGCAAATATTGCGGCAATCGGAAGCGCGGGCAACTGGGAGATCGTGCAATTTCAGCTGGCTGAATTAACAGGGCAAAATCAATACAGGCTGTCGGGATTGTTGCGTGGTCAGGCTGGAACTGACGGGATAATGCCAGATGTCTGGCCGGTTGGCAGCGAATTTGTTTTGCTGGATAATGCGCCGGTGCAACTGGATTTACCCGGCAGCCAGCGTGATATTTTGCGCCATTATCGTGTTGGCCCTGCTGGTCTGGTATATGACAATAATCGCTATATGCATTTCACCGATAGCTTTGCGGGGGTTGGTGAGCGACCTTATCGTGTAGCGCATTTGCGGGCTGAAGGCAGTGGTGATTTGGCGGTTTCGTGGATTCGCAGAACTCGGATTGGTGGTGATAGCTGGTCAGGCCTTGAGGTGCCTTTGGCACAAGAAAGCGAAGTTTATTCAGTCAAAGTGCTGAAATCCGGCGTGACTTTGTTTGAAACTTCGGTTTCAGCGCCAATATGGACCTATACCAATGCGCAACAAATTAGCTACGGTGCGATTGCTCCGTTTGAAATCCATGTGGCGCAATTATCAACCAGTTTCGGGAACGGACCTTTTCAAAGGATTGAAATAAATGACTAATACCTATAATTTTGCACTGCCGCTTATACAGGCAGCACAGGCGCAAAAGCATGTAACGGTTAACGAGGCTTTGGTGCGGATGGATGCGATTGCACAAATGCGTCTGATTGATATTGAGGTGCTTTCGCCCCCTGCCGCAGATGACGGGGCGGCGTATGGCGTTGGCGCATCTGCCACCGGTGACTGGGCGGGGCAGGACGGTAATATCGCGATATATTCCAATGGTGCGTGGCTTTTTCTAACCCCAAAATCAGGTTGGAAAGCTTGGAACGAAACTGCTGATGTGGCGCTGCTGCATGATGGCACTGAATGGCATTCTGATGCTTTGGTGGTGTCACCCGGCGGGGCGGTGACGTTTTGCAGGATCGCGGAGACAGTGCATGTGATTACTGCTGGGACTTCCTCTACCACTGGAATAATGATCCCCAAAAACGCGATGGTTATCGGGATCACGGCGCGGGTGGAGGTCGCGATTACCGGCACCGGAGTTTCAGCGTGGACGCTGGGTATTCCCGGCTCGCCGACCCGATACGGGTATGGCATAGGCTTGGGTAAAAATTCATTTGCGCATGGGGTGACCGGGACGCCTATAACATATTATGCTGACACCGCACTGGTCTTGAGCACAGATGCAGGAAATTTTACCGATGGCACGGTGCGTTTGGCGGTGCATTTCTTTGAATTGGGCAGGCCGCGGATCGTTTAGAGGGTGGAATCAATGTAATGTCGCAGACAAGAATTTTCTTGGCCCCCTTGATTTGCAACTAAAAACTATGATTTATATCTTAAACCTCGGTTTCGGGGACAGGAGATTAAAATGGCTGCGCCAAACTTAAAAATTTCTACGGTTGATCCGGTTTGGGATTCTATCCTGACCGACGGCAGAGAAATTATCAAAGATGAACCAGCGATGGCTGGCATGGTTTATGCCAATATTTTGCATCACAAAACCCTTGAATCGGCATTGGCGCATCGAATTTCACAAAAACTGGCATCGGGAGAGATGACCGAAAGTGTGTTAAACGAAGTTTTCCTTTTGGCTTATAAATCCGAACCAGATTTAGCGCAGGCGGCGCGGGCGGATATTGTTGCAATAATGGACAGAGATCCGGCTTGTCATCGGACTATACAACCGATCCTGTTTTTTAAAGGGTTTCAGGCGGTTCAAGCCTATCGGGTATCCCATTGGCTTTGGCAGCAGGGTCGAAAAAACATGGCTTATTACCTGCAAATGCGTTGTTCCGAAGTATTTGGTGTTGATATTCACCCCGGTGCGCGGGTTGGGCGCGGGCTGATGATTGATCATGCCCATTCCATTGTGATTGGTGAAACGGCTGTGGTTGGCGATAATGTTTCTATGCTGCATGCGGTTACGCTGGGTGGCACTGGCAAAGGCGAAATTGACAGGCATCCAAAAATTGGCAACGGTGTTTTACTGGGGGCAGGGGCCAAAGTTTTGGGGAATATCACAGTTGGACATTGTTCACGCGTTGCGGCAGGGTCGGTTGTGCTTAGCAATGTGCCGGAATGCAAAACCGTAGCTGGTGTGCCTGCCAAAATTGTTGGCAAGGCTGGGTGTGACCAACCGTCCAATGAAATGGATCAATTGTTGAACGGGTAAAGCTCGGCTTTGAACAAATGAAAACAGAGATATTTGCAACGCTGGGGCTTGAGGCTAATTATCGGGAGACCGGGGATCAGGTCTTGCCATCGTGTTTTGCGGTTAGCGACCTTGCGGCCGCTTCGCTGGCGTCGGTTGGCGTGGCACTGGCAGAGTTGATTGGTGATGGTCGCCAAGTGGTGGTTGATCGCCGCTTGGCTTCGTTGTGGTTTGCTGGCTCTATTTATCCGCAGGGCTGGGAGATGCCGCCAATTTGGGATGCGGTGGCCGGCGACTATGCTTGCAAGGATGGTTGGATCAAACTGCACACAAACCTGCCGCATCACCGGAGCGCGGCGCTGGCGGTATTGGGTGCGGGCGCTACTCGTGATGCCGTGGCGAAGGCGGTAAAAACTTGGCCCAAGGATGCGCTGGAAGCCGCGATTGTGGCGCGTGGCGGGGTTGCTGCGGCAATGCGCTCTGCTAGTGAATGGCGATCGCACCCGCAGGGCAGCGCGGTGTTAGCGGAGCCTCTTGTATATTGGAGCGGAGAGCGCGAGCATAAGCCATGGCTTGCCCCGCCCGCGTGCCCGTTAAATGGCTTGAAAGTGCTGGATATGACCCGAGTTTTAGCCGGCCCAGTGGCGACCCGTACTTTGGCCGGGTTTGGGGCCGAGGTTTTGCGGATTGATCCGCCGGGCTGGGAAGAGGCCAATGTCGTGCCGGATATAACCCTTGGTAAACGCTGTGCCCGATTGGATTTGAAAGACAGTGAGGATCGGAAGGTTTTTGAGGCGCTGCTGGCAAAAGCAGATATTTTTGTGCATGGCTATCGGCCGGGGGCGTTGGCGGGGTTGGATTATGGCAGTGCCGCCCGCCGCGCGATTGCACCAGATTTGCTAGAAGTGTCACTGGATGCTTATGGTTGGAGCGGGCCATGGGCCAAACGGCGCGGGTTTGATAGCCTGGTGCAGATGAGCTGTGGTATAGCCGAGGCCGGAATGCAGTGGGCCGAACGCGATGTGCCGGTGCCGCTACCGGTGCAGGCGCTGGATCATGCAACCGGATATTTGATGGCTGCGGCGGTAATCCGGATGCTGGCTGGAAACGGCGCTTTACACGCTCGGCTATCATTGGCGCGCACGGCAGGGCTGTTGATGGGTGCCCGGCAGGGACAGGTTGGAACATTGGCACCCCCCCCTGAGGGTGGGGATTTTGCGGAGATGGCTGAGAAGTAACCCCGTGGGGGATGGCCCGGCGGTTGCGCCCGCCATTGCAGGTGCAGGGAGTGGCGATGAAATGGGGGCGTGGAGCCAGCGAGTTGGGGAGTTATGCGCCGGAGTGGTGAGAGGAGTGGTGGGGCAAAACCCCACTCTACGCAAGCATTGCCATCGGGTTTTCGAGGTTGTTTTTGACCGCCGCCAGAAATTGTGCGCCTAGTGCGCCATCAATTACGCGGTGGTCTACCGATAGGGTTACCGACATCACGGTGGCTACATCCAATTCTCCGTCAGCATTCACAACCGGTTTCTTTTCGCCTGCACCTACAGCCAGAATTGAGCCATGCGGCGGGTTAATTACTGCATCAAAATTCTGAATGCCCATCATTCCCAGATTTGAAATCGCAAAGCTGCCGCCTTGGTATTCGTGCGGCGCAAGTTTGCGGGTTTTAGCGCGCGCCGCGAGGTCTTTCATTTCAGCTGACAAGCTGGATAAAGTGCGGGTTTCTGCATCGCGCAGAACTGGCGTGAACAAGCCACCTTCAACTGCGACTGCGACGGCCACGTCAGATGGTTTTAGCTTTAAGATCCGGTCACCTGCCCAAACCGCGTTACAATCGGGGACTTCTTGCAGGGCGTTGGCGCAGGCTTTGATGATAAAATCATTGACCGAGAGCTTAATGCCTTTATCCGCCAGACCTTTGTTGATTTCGCTGCGGAATTTCAACAAAGCATCCAGATGAATGTCACGCCGCAAATAGAAATGCGGAATGGTCTGTTTGGCTTCGGTTAGGCGGCTGGCGATGATTTTACGCATGCTGTCCAGCGCAACTTCTTCATATTCGCGATCCTGATACATGGCTTTGACCTGATCGGAACTGGCGCTTTGGGGCGCTGCGGCAGGTGTTGGAGCGGCAATAGCGGGCGCGGTCGTTTGAGGCTGAGCTTCGAGAACGTCAGCTTTGACAATGCGGCCTTTGGGGCCGGAGCCTGTTATTGCCGCAAGGTCCAAACCTTTGTCAGCCGCGATGCGGCGGGCAAGAGGCGATGCAAAAACCTGTTTGCCATCTGGGGCGGGTTCGGCAGGTGGCGGGCTGAAGCCCGCCCTACGGGGTTCGGGCGCGGGTTTGGTTTTCGGAGCAGGGGCTTCGGCTGGGGTGTCGGAAATATCACCGGCGCTTTCGCCTTCTTCTAACAGCACTGCTATTGGCGTGTTTACTTTTACGCCCTCTGTCCCGTCTGGCACGATGATTTTACCGATAACGCCCTCATCGACCGCTTCGAATTCCATGGTGGCTTTGTCGGTTTCGATCTCGCACATCACGTCACCAGATTGCACGGTGTCGCCTTCCTTTACCAGCCATTTGGCCAAGGTGCCTTCTTCCATAGTCGGGGACAGCGCAGGCATTAGAATGTTGATTGGCATGGGGCTGCTCCTAACGGTAAGTTACTGATTTAACGGAGGAAATCACTTCTTCAGTGGTCACCAGCGCCAGTTTTTCAAGATTGGCGGCATAGGGCATTGGCACGTCTTTACCAGCAAGGTTGATGACCGGAGCATCCAGATAATCAAACGCTTCCTGCATCAACGTCGCGGAAATATGCCCGCCGATTGACGCCACCGGAAAACCTTCCTCAACCGTGACACAGCGGTTGGTTTTCATCACCGATTTCACCACAGTTTCAGTATCCATCGGGCGCAAGGATCGCAGGTCAATTACCTCAGCCGAAATCCCTTCCTCGGCCAGCTTGTCTGCGGCCGCCAGCGCGTATTGCATGCCGATGCCAAAACTGACGATGGTTACATCATCGCCCTGCCGCCAAATGCGGGCTTTGCCGATGGGCACGGTGTAATCTTCGATTTCGGGCACATCGAATGACCGGCCATAGAGCATTTCATTTTCAAGCACCACAACCGGATTAGGGTCACGGATGGCTGATTTCATCAGGCCTTTGTAATCCGAGGCTGAATACGGCATCACAACCTTTAGGCCCGGAACCTGTGCATACCAAGTTGCATAATCATGGGAATGCTGCGCCCCAACCCGTGCTGCTGCGCCATTGGCACCGCGAAATACTATCGGGCAAGTCATTTGACCACCCGACATATAGCGGGTTTTGGCAGCGGAATTTATAATTTGGTCAATCGCCTGCATGGCAAAATTCCACGTCATGAATTCAACAATCGGCGACAGGCCGGCAAATGCAGCGCCAACCGCAAGGCCGGTAAAGCCGTGTTCGGTGATTGGCGTATCGATCACCCGTTTTTCACCAAATTCATCCAGCATGCCTTGAGAAATTTTGTAAGCGCCTTGATATTCGGCAACTTCTTCGCCCATCAAAAATACATCAGGGTTGCGTCGCATTTCCTCAGACATGGCGTCACAGATGGCTTCGCGCACGGTGGTTGACTTAAAAGTCGTGCCTTCGGGCAGGTCTTGTTCTACGACAACAGCCGATACAGATTCCGCCACCACAGGTTCGGCAGCAGCCGTAACAATCGCAGAGGCTGCTATCGGTTCGGCCACGTCATCAACGCTTTCGCCTTCTTCGATTAAAACGGCAATAACTGCGTTCACTTTGACGCCCTCAGATCCTTCTGGCACGACAATCTTACCGATGATGCCTTCATCCACGGCTTCGAATTCCATGGTGGCCTTGTCGGTTTCGATTTCACACATCACGTCGCCGGATTTCACGGTGTCGCCTTCAGCCACCAACCATTTGGATAGATTGCCTTCTTCCATGGTTGGAGAAAGGGCGGGCATAAGAATATTAATAGCCATTATTCGGCCTCCGCGTAAATATCTGTCCAAAGTTCGGAAAGCTCCGGTTCGGGGCTGGCAATTGCATAATCTGCGGCCTCGGTCACGGTTTTCTTGATGGCTTTGTCGATGGCTTTCAAATCATCCTCGGTGGAATGTTTTCCGGTTAGCAACATGTCGCGGATATGGTCGATCGGGTCGCGTTCCTCGCGCACTTTTTGCACCTCTTCGCGGGTGCGATATTTGGCGGGGTCGGACATGGAATGGCCGCGATAACGATAGGTGTTCATTTCCAGAATATACGGCCCGTTGCCAGCCCGGCAATGATCCAGCGCTTTGGCACCAGCGGCTTTGACGGCCAGCACATCCATGCCGTCAACGGCTTCGCCAGGAATGCCGAATGCCTCGCCTCGGGTGTAAAGATCAGGGGTTGACGATGCCCGTTGTAGGCTAGTGCCCATGGCATATTGGTTGTTTTCAATAACAAAAATACAGGGTAATTTCCACAGGCTGGCCATGTTGTATGTTTCATAAACCTGCCCCTGATTGGCGGCACCATCACCAAAATAGGCAAAGCTGACATTGTTATTGCCACGATATTTATTGGCAAATGCCAGCCCAGCGCCAATCGGCACCTGTGCGCCAACAATGCCGTTGCCGCCATAGAATTTCTTTTCATTTGAGAACATATGCATCGAGCCGCCTTTGCCGCGCGAATATCCGCCGATGCGACCGGTCAGTTCAGCCATAACGCCTTTTGGGTCCATGCCACAGGCCAACATATGGCCGTGGTCACGGTAAGATGTGATGCGTTGATCACCCTCAATTGTGTTGGATTCTAGCCCGACAACGATGGCCTCTTGGCCGATGTAAAGATGGCAAAAACCGCCGATCTGGCCCATGCCGTAAAGCTGTCCGGCTTTTTCTTCAAAGCGGCGGATCAGCAGCATTTCGCGGTAAAATCCAAGCAGTTCTTCCTTGGACACGTTTGATTTTTTGCGTGTCTTTGCAGCGGCCATGCGGGCCCTCCCAGAAAATAGTTTAACGTTCAACTATATATAATACAGGAAATTCAACCAGAGTCACAGGTGAATATTGCAAGGCGGTATGCGTTGGGCGGGTAGCGTCAAAAAATGATAAAAATCAATGCGTTATTGAACAATTATTTCATCACCGCGGGCGTAACCCAGAACTTTACGAGCTTGTTCATCCAGTAAATCCAGATCAAGAAAGCGGTCCGACATTCGCCGTGTCCGGTTTTTGGCGGCGATGCGTTCCTGTTGCAATTCGCTTAGTTCGTTCTGTAGCCGGGATTCCTGAGCCTGATATTTGAACAAGCTGACCATACCGCTTGGCCCTTGAATAGCCGCATATGAAAAATACGCAATCAGGGCGATTACGGTCAGGGATACGATATATCCGACGAGCCCGCTTTTGCGGTTAAGCGTTTCCATGTTTCTGCCTCAGTTGACCACTCTGATGGTGGTGTTTCGACGTTTCTAGCACAGGTAGCTCGGTTTGTGAATCCTGAATAGTTCCTTTTCTCAAAAGTTTTGCTATGAAGTGGCGACAAGGAAATTTCAAAGCGAGAAAAAAGGTATGAGTATCAAAACACAGGCGTTTGGCATCGTATTAATTCTGGTTGCGTTGGGGGTGATGCTTTACCTAAGGCCGCTTGGATCAGACACGATAAACCGTATTGAAATGCTGGAGGAAACCGACGATTATGTTGTTGTTCGCGCTGGAAACCAAACCGGTCGCCTTTATAAGAATTTTTCGTATGATTTTGATTTGCCGGTCTTATCAGATTGGTTCTCAACCCCGGGTTGGAGTCAGATGACCTTGCAATCGCCGTTAGCCAAAACGCCCGAGGAATATACCGCCCTAAGCCAGAATATCATAAACGACGGCAGTAGATTTTTGGACAATAGTGTTACGCCGTTCCAAGGCGCGGCGCGGTTTGAAGCCGTGGCCCCGGCTGAGGGTATGGTGACCAGCAAAGCAGACCTTATCAATTCAAGCATGTGGTTTGTCAAAGGCAATGATCTTTGGTTTCGGGCCAGCTTTTTGCTGGAAAAAGGTGTGCCTTATTCGCTGGTTGATTTTGAAGACAGCAGTGTGCGGCAAAGCCCGGGTATCCGGCTGGTCATTGACGATAGCCGCTTTATCGGCATTGAGCTGAAATCGAGTCGAAAACCAAGGCTGCAACAAACGGAAACTGAGGTCCCGATTGGACGGTGGTTTACGTTGACCTTGCACATGACCTTGGATAATTCAGCCGGTAAAGTCAGGATTTGGCAGGATGGACAGTTGATCTTAGAGGGCGAAATGAAAACTTTGCCAAATGATGGTTCGGTGCTGAATTTATTTGAAATCGGCATAACCGCCAGTGATCAGGCTGCGGTTTTGCTTTTGGATAATGTGATGCTTTCGCACCAACCGCTTTAACCTTCCAAAGCAGCCACACCAGGCAGGGTTTTACCCTCAAGCCATTCGAGGAATGCACCGCCAGCCGTGGAAATATAGGTAAAGTCAGCCGCCGCACCAGAATTATTTAACGCTGCCACCGTGTCACCACCACCGGCCACCGAAAGCAATTTACCAGCTTTTGTTAAGGCCGCAGCTTTTAGCGCAGCAGCGTCGGTGGCCATGTTAAACGGTTCTATTTCAAAAGCACCAAGCGGGCCGTTCCAAACCAAGGTTTTGGCGGCTTCAAAAACTTTACTGATGGCTTTTACCGATTCCGGTCCTGCATCCAGTATCATCATATCGGCTGGGCAAGCATCTGCGGCCATGGTTTGGTTTGGGGCATTGGCAGCAAATTCTCGGGCCACAACCACATCAATTGGCAAGATCAATTCGCAACCTGCTAACTTGGCGCAGCGGGTAATTTCACGGGCGGTTTCAGCCAGATCATGTTCGCAAAGCGATTTGCCCACATCAATGCCTTGGCTGGCCAGAAATGTGTTGGCCATGCCGCCGCCAATGATGATCTGGTCTACTTTGTCCAGCAAATTACCCAGCAGGTCCAGCTTGGTTGAAACCTTGGCACCGCCAACCACAGCCACAACCGGATGTTCGGGGCTGGATAATGCTTTTCCCAATGCACCCAGTTCGGTTGCCATCAGATCACCTGCACAGGCGGGCAGGCTGCGCGCCAGCCCTTCGGTTGACGCATGGGCGCGGTGCGCCGCGGAAAATGCGTCATTGCAATAGACATCACCAAGCGCCGCCAACGCGGCCACAAATTCTGGGTCATTGGTGGTTTCGCCCGCATTAAAACGGGTGTTTTCCAACATCAACGTGCTGCCGCTTGGCAAGGCTGCAATGGCGGCGGCGGCTGTTTTGCCAATCGTTTCGGGGCAAAATACCACCGCGGAACCAAGCGCGGATTCGACTGCTTTGCGCAATTGTCCAAGGCTAAGGTCAGGCACAGTTTTACCACCGGGGCGACCAAAATGCGCCAGCAAGATCGGTTTGCCGCCAGCGGCCAAGATTTTGCGAATGGTCGGCAAAATCCGTTGAATACGGGTATCGTCAGTGACTTGGCCAGCATCAACCGGCACATTTATATCAACGCGGGTCAGCACGGCTTTGCCTGCCAAATCCATATCATTCAAAGTTTTCCAGCGCATTTTTATCCATTTCTGCGTCTTGATATCAGCGCCAAACAGCCAGCCAGTCGATGATGCGAATAAGCTGAATCATGATAAACTGTGGCAAATTCCATTCCAGATAGAGAAAGTCTAGCGCAAAAATCCCCAATATTAAAAGCCCAGTTCCGACGGCCCATTGGTTGTTCATGTCGCACCTTTGCCTGTTATCGGATGATCTGCCTGAATTTTATCCATATTTTGGGCAAATTAAGAAAACTAAAAAATACGCGGCCCAAAAAGCGATTCGGGGCCGCGTGTGATGTTAGGTTGGAATGCCTTAAGAAACTACAGCAGGCTTTCGGCTTTGGCAGCGGTTGCCTCAGCGGTGATTCCGAACATTTCATAAAGCGCATCAATCGGAGCGGAGGCCCCAAAGCCCTCCATGCCCACAAATGCGGCTTTGTTATGTTTGCCGCGCTCGCCACAAAGCCAGCGATCCCAGCCAAAGCGCGAACCAGCCTCAATTGCCACACGAACTGGCCCAGCGGGCAAAACACGGCGGCGGTATTTTTCATCCATGGCTTCGAACAGTTCCCAGCACGGCATGGAAACCACACGGGTGCCGATGCCTTTGGCTTGCAGGATGTCGCGGGCCTTCAGGGCGATTTCAACTTCTGAACCGGTGGCCATCAGGATAACCCGGCGTTTGCCGATTGCGTCTGCCAGCACATACGCACCCTGCGCTGTCAGGTTTTTGGTTTTGTGCTCTGTGCGCACGGTTGGCAAGCCTTGGCGTGTTAGGGCCAAAGCCGAAGGCGTTGATGTTGAGGTCATTGCCAATTCCCATGCCTCGGCTGTTTCAACTGTGTCGGCAGGGCGAAACACATTCATGTTCGGCGTGGCGCGCATCATCGCCAGATGTTCTACTGGTTGGTGGGTTGGACCGTCTTCGCCCAAACCAATTGAATCGTGGCTAAGCACATAGGTGGTTGGAATGCCCATAAGCGACGATAGCCGCATCGCGCCGCGCATATAATCGGCAAAAACCATAAACGTGCCGCCATAAGATTTGCAGCCACCATGCAGAGCAAGGCCGTTCATTGCCGCCGCCATGCCATGTTCGCGGATGCCGTAATAAACATAGCGACCTTTGCGGTTATCGGCATCAAACACGTTTAATCCGTCGGTCAGGGTTAGGTTTGATCCTGTTAAATCAGCAGAACCGCCGATGGTTTCGGGCATGACGTTGTTGACCACTTCCAACACCATCTGGCTGGCTTTTCGGGTGGCGACTTTGGGCGCGGTTTCGGAGATGTTTTTCTTGAAGGCTTTGATTGCAGCTGACAAGCGTTTTGGCGCCTCACCATTAATAATCCGATCGAACTCGCTCTGTTTGCCAGCCGAGAGCGCGGCCTTACGCGCCTCCCATGCTGAACGCTCAGACTGGCCGCGCGCGCCAATGTTGCGCCAATCATCCTGAATATTGGCAGGGATTACAAAAGGCTTATGGGGCCAGCCGTAAATTTCGCGCACCTTTGCGATTTCTTCTGCACCAAGCGGCGCGCCATGGGCACCGGCAGTGTCTTGTTTGGCTGGAGAGCCATACCCGATATGGGTTTGGCACGCGATCATTGAAGGCAAAGGCGATTGCTTGGCTTGAGAAATGACGCGGTCAATCGCAACAGGGTCGTGACCATCACAAGAAAAAACCGACCAGCCCGAGGCTTCGAACCGTGTCATTTGGTCGGTAACGTCCGACAAAGAAACCGAACCGTCAATGGTGATGCCGTTATCATCCCAAAGCACAATCAGTTTGCCGAGCTTTTGCTTGCCTGCCAGCCCAATGGCTTCTTGGGAAATGCCTTCCATCAGGCAGCCATCGCCCGCAATTACATAAGTGTGGTGATCAACGATCTTTTTGCCCCAGCGCGCCGCCATAGAGGTTTCTGCCATTGCCATACCAACGGCAGTGGCTAGCCCCTGACCCAAAGGGCCGGTGGTGGTCTCAATACCGCTTGCGTGGCCATATTCGGGGTGGCCAGCGGTTTTTGCGCCGTGCTGGCGGAAATTGGCGATTTCCTCAATGGTCATGTCTTTGTAACCCGTCAGGTGTAACAGACCGTAAATCAGCATTGACCCATGGCCCGCAGACAAAACAAAACGATCCCGATCTGGCCAGTTTGGTGCGCCTGCGTCAAACTTCAGGTGATTCTGAAACAGCACCGTCGCCACGTCAGCCATACCCATCGGCATGCCGGGATGGCCAGAGTTGGCAGCTTGCACCGCGTCGATTGCCAGCATTCGCAATGCGGTGGCTTTGGCAAAATGATTGGGGTGGCGGGATTTGAGGTCGGAAATTTCCACTGTTGTCTCTTTCTGAATACTGTGCGTTTACCCGATGTTTTGACCAAGAAAACATGGAGCGTCAAGCGAATGCAAGGCTATTTGGGGATTGCTGTGGGTAAATCTGAAGAAACTGCGCTAATATGTTGCAAATCCGCGTTAAATGCGATTCGATAAGGTCGGACACTATGAGGCAAATATGAGCAATTTGGAAAATCTTGAGAAACGGCTGGCGGCGGCGATTGAAAACCTGTCGGGTGGCGCGGCGCTAATGGCCGAAAATGCATTACTGCGAGCGGATTTGACCGCGCTTAAGGCCCAACGCAAAGCTGATGTCGCTGAGCTGGACAGCTTGTTGGCCAAATTAAAACCCATCTTGGAGGAGGCCGGAAATGCCTGAAATTACCGTAACTGTCGGCGACCGCCCGTTCCAGATTGTGTGCAACGACGGCGAAGAACCCCACCTGAAAGCCGCCGCCAAAATGCTGGACGCTGAGGCAGTAACCCTGCAAGCCGCCATTGGCCGCGTGCCGGAATCGCGTATGTTGCTTATGGCAGGACTGATGTTGGCTGACCGGACCAAAGAGCTTGAGTGGAATGGCAAAACCAGTGTTGAGCGCACTAAGACACTGGAAGACCGCCTTAGGGCATCCGAAGCCAAAGCCGCAGCGCTGGCGGTGGAACTGGCAAATATGCAGGAACAGGCGGGTGACGGCGACTTATTTAGCGAGACTGAATTGCCCAAAGCCATGGCATTGCTGGAAAAAACAGCTGCCAAGTTGGAAGAATTGGGTGAGTGATCATCGCCCAACGAACTTAACTTATAAGTCGCAAGATGGGCGGTTTTCAAGCTTGTGTATCAAGGGACAATTGCCCAGCGCGAGGGCGCATAGTTTGGCACAGTGGCCGAGTATTATGGCGGGTTAATGCTCAACCCGCCATAAATTTTCTACGGTAATTCCCGGATCGACAACCGAACCAGTTAACAAAAACCGGTTAGGCGCTACTCGACCTGGCCGCTTTCAGTCAAAAACCGCGCCATGCCCTGAACATTCAAAGCCCGCCATGCCTCATATTGTCCCCAGTCCGCGTATTCATCAAGCGTGACCGATGCGACAAGGTCATCAACACTGGCACCCGCTTGTAGACCTGCCAAGACCTGTTCCCGCAGTTTCTCCATATAGATTCTGGCTTCCGTGGCATCTTGCTCGACACCGATTGAACCGTGGGCTGGGGCGAATATCTCAAAGTCGAGCGTTTCTAGCTTGCGCACTTGCTCGATCCAGCCATCAATATTTGAGCCGGGCATATCACGAAACGGCAGGCTTTTGGGTGCCGCAACGTCGGTGATAAAGGCAACATTTTCCGGCCGCACAACAACTGCGATCATGTCCTTTGCATGTCCCTCACCCAGCCAGGTGAATTCGAAAGTTTTGTTGCCAATAACCATCGACATTTGCATTGGCCTGCGCGATGACCAGCGCACCACTGTCGGCAAAAACCTGGCCACCCGAAGCGTGATCAGCATCGCTGTGGCTGTAAACCAGATTGGTCACAGGTTGGTCAGTTATCGTATTCAGATTATCAATTAGCCACTGGGATGCTTCGGCGTTGATGGGGTCAACCACCACCACACCGCTATCGGTGACCACGACAAGACTATAGTGAAAATTATTCTGGAACCGATAGACATCACCAGCAACTTTGATAATGCTACGTTGTGCCTCCTGTGCTTGTGCAGATACTGAAAAAACGCTTACAAACATGAAGATACCCAACAGACGGGTGCATAATGTGGTCATGGTTTAGTCCTTTAAAGATGCTTTTCAATCAGAAGGCACCCTAGCTCGCAGCCATCGGGTGGCAAAATAACAACGCCGTGAAGCCACTAAAAGCGGTCAAAAACCGCTGATAGAGCACAAAGGTGTGAACC
>QIGK01000009.1 GCA_003228875.1 Rhodobacterales bacterium | reverse complement strand
CGCGAAAATTTTGTGAAATATTACAACCTTTCTGAACGGGTGTTTCCGGCGCATTTGCGGGCAGATCAACAAACCGAAGCCAGCCAAATTGATTGGCTGTGTAAGACGGCGCTGGGCCGTCTTGGTTTTGCTGGCTATAGCGAAGTTGCGAAATTTTGGGGCGCGGTAAAGCTGGCAGAAGTGCGGGCGTGGGCGGCAAATTCTCAACAAATTGAAATCGAAGCTGCGGATGGCACAATATCAATGGCCTTGACTGCGCCGGATATTTTGCAGCGCCTTGAAAAGGTTGTAAAACCGACTAGTCGCTTGCGTATTATCAACCCGTTTGATCCGGCAATTCGCGACCGAAAGCGTCTGCAACGGCTGTTCGGGTTTGAATACCGAAATGAAATGTTTGTGCCGAAGGTTCAGCGAAAATGGGGGTATTATGTTTATCCTTTGCTCGAATTTGATCAGTTTGTCGGGCGGATTGAACTAAAAGCCAGCCGCAAGGATGATTGGCTGCATGTAACAGGGTTTTGGCCTGAATCGGGCGTAAAATGGACATACGCGCGGCAAGGAAAGCTCAATTCTGAACTCGGTCGCTTAGCCAGATTTGTCGGGATATCAACAGTTGAATGGGTGGTTGATCAAGGTTTGTCGCCCATCAAATAGCGCGGGCCTTTGCCAAGGGTCTTGGCGCGGTCATCTGGGTTATAAAGTTTACAGACGTTAAGTGACAAACAGCCGCAACCGATACAGCCGTCAAGATTATCTCGCAATTTTTCCAATGTCTGGATCTTTGCGTCTAATCTTTCGCGAAAACGCGTGCTGATCCGCGCCCAATCCCTTTTATTCGGGGTGCGTTTATCTGGCAAACGCTGAAGTTCAGCTGCGATCTGCGGAATCGTAAATCCGAATTGCTGGGCGATCATCACAAAAGACAGCCGCCTAATATCAGCCCTCATAAAACGACGCTGTCCGCCAGCGTTGCGTTCTGGGGTCACCAGACCTTTGGTTTCGTAATAGCGAATGGCGGACACGGCCAGACCGGTTCGATCTGCAATATCGCCTATGGAAATCCCGTATTTTGTTGGCATGAAAATTATCCTTGACCTCAAGTTAGGTTTAGAAATTAAAACCGTATCAACAGCAAGTCAATAATGAGGAAAAACCATGACAAGACTGGAACATGTGAATATTACGGTAAGCGACCCGCACCGTTCTGCGGCGATGATGGAGGCCATATTCGGCTGGAAAATTCGCTGGCAGGGCGCATCAATCCACGATGGATTCACCATCCATGTTGGCAGCAAAAGTGACTATATCGCCTTTTATAAGCCACCGGAGGGACCGACAAAGGGCGAAGAGAGCTATTTTGCGCTTAACGGTCTGAACCATGTGGCATTGGTAGTTGATGATCTTGATGCGGTTGAAAAACTGGTGCTTGAACACGGCTATCAGACAACCAGCCACGCGGATTATGAACCGGGCAGGCGGTTTTATTTTCGGGATCATGACCATATTGAATTCGAAATCGTAAGTTACGTGCCGCTTGTGGACTGACCTGTCAACTAGACCCTCGCAACCGTTTCTTTTATCCAGCGCTTGCGAAGCGACGTTAAACTTGTCACGATCACTTTCAGTATAGGAGAGTGATATGCGACTTGCAGGGAAAACGGCGATTGTTACGGGCGGTGGCTCAGGTTTTGGCGCGGGCATTGTCAAAAAATTCGTGGGTGAAGGTGCGCGAGTATTAATTGCCGATATTAACGAGACCGCCGCGACCGAAGTGGCGGGGCAATACGACGCCATCGCTTTGGCGGTAGATGTGTCCAAGATGGAAAGCTGGGAGGCCATGGCTCAGGCCGCAAAAGCCGCCTTTGGACAGGTTGATATTTTGGTCAATAACGCCGGAATTACCCATCTTCCGCAACCCATGGAAAACGTTGAGGAAGACGAGTTTGACCGGGTTTTGGCTGTGAATGCCAAATCGGTTTATCTGTCCGCCAAAACCATTGTGCCGATGATGATTGCAGCGGGCAGTGGCGTTATTTTGAATGTCGCCTCTACCGCCGGTATCAGCCCTAGGCCAAATCTGAATTGGTATAATGCCTCTAAAGGCTGGATGATTACCGCAACCAAAACCATGGCCGTGGAGCTTGCGCCCAAGGGTATTCGTGTGAATGCGATTAACCCTGTGGCCGGAGAAACTCCGCTTTTACAAAGCTTTATGGGGCAAGACACCCCTGAAATCCGGGCAAAATTTTTGTCAACCATCCCGCTGGGCCGGTTTTCCACGCCCGAAGACATGGGCAACGCCGCTTGTTTCCTATGTTCGGATGAGGCCAGCATGATTACTGGCATCGCCATGGAAATTGATGGTGGCCGTTGCATATGAAAGTAGGACCGCGAAATCTAATTACCGATGTTGCGGGGTTGCGGGTTGGCAACGCGCAGGATGAAAACCTGAAATCGGGCAGCACGGTTTTGATTGGCGACAGGCCTTTTGTTGGGGCGGTGCATGTGATGGGCGGCGCGCCCGGAACACGGGAAACGGATTTGCTGGCCCCGGATAAATTGGCGGGAAAGGTTGATGCATTTGTTTTGTCGGGTGGATCGGCTTTTGGGCTAGACGCGGCTTCGGGTGTGGCAAATGCCTTGCGAAAAATCGGACGCGGCTATCCGGCTGGCAGCGCGCGCATTCCATTGGTTCCGGCGGCGATCCTGTTTGACCTGCTGAATGGTGGCGATAAAAACTGGGATCAGAACCCCTATGCTGAACTGGGAACAGAGGCGATGGCAAATGCTAGTTCTGATTTTGAACTTGGCTCTTTTGGCGCTGGCACGGGTGCGACAACTGGCAACCTGAAAGGTGGGCTTGGCTCGGCTTCGCTGGTGTTGGATTCTGGCCACACGGTTGGCGCTCTGGTGGCGGTCAACGCGTTTGGGCGCACGACCAGCGGTGACACCGGTAAATTTTGGGCGGCACCGTGGGAGGTAGGCGACGAATTTGGTGACCGGGGCGTCGCGCCAAAATCTGACCCGTTAGAAAAACCATTTAACGTGGCAACGGCTGCGTTTACAGAAAAAACCAATACAACTATTGCTATAATTGCAACCGACGCAAAACTGACCAAATCACAGGCGCAACGGCTTGCGGTTATTGCCCATGCGGGCATGGCCCGTGCGATTAACCCCAGCCATACATTGTTGGATGGCGACGTGGTTTTTGTGGCAGCGACAGGTGACATTGCGCTTGCGGACGCGGTTCAAGACCAAATTATGCTTGGTTTTGCTGCTTCGCATTGTCTTAGCCGAGCCGTTGCGCGGGCCGTTTATGAAGCGGTAGCCAAAGACAAAGATATTTTACCGACATGGTGCCAAAAATATGGCTAATAATTACGGCATCGCCACAGATTTCTAATCTGGAATTTTCCAGCGGCGATGCAGCCAATACCATTGTTCGGGGTTGGCTTTTACCCGCGCTGTCAGGCTGTCGTTTAAGGCTTGAGTCATGGTTTTTGCGTCAGAATGGGGGATTGCGGGTTCAAAAACCACGTCAATATCAACTCTGTTTTCACGAAAGACGCCGTAACAGGGCACCAACAAAGCATTAAATTTTAGCGCCAGTTCAGCAGCCGTTAGCCCAGTTAATGCCGGTTTGCCAAAAAATGCCAATATTTCGCCGCGTAGATCAACCTGATCAAGCAATATCGCAAATACGCCGCCGGATTTTAGGTGTTTGATCATGCCGCGCACACCGGCGGGGCCAGTTTGAAACAGCGGTTCACCCCCCGCAGCGACCGATTTGACAAAATGGCGTTCAAATATCGGATTGTGGCTCTTTTTGTAAATTGCACCGCTTTCCATGCCCGCCGCCCGCATTACGGCGCGAGGTGCTTCCCACTGACCAAAATGACCGGAAACCAGAATGATTGGCCGCCCCAGCCGGTTGGCTTTTGATATTTGATCCAGCGCCGTATCAGCCAAATGAAATCTGTTTGAATTTTTGTGAAATTCGGCATTAAAAAACACCTCGATAAAACCAGCGCCAATGTTTTTGCATATCCGGCGCATAAATTTGCGTTTCTCAGACTTGGATATGGCGGGGTAAATCAGATCGAGATTATCGGAGATGCGTTTGCGAGTTGCGGGCAATATTCGCAAAATTGGGCCAATGATCCAACCGCCAGCTTTTACGCGCAGCTCATACGGCAAGGGGCGCAGCCCATAAGGCAACACCCATATCAAGAT
This sequence comes from Rhodobacterales bacterium, assembly GCA_003228875.1. Lineage (GTDB taxonomy): Bacteria > Pseudomonadota > Alphaproteobacteria > Rhodobacterales > Rhodobacteraceae > UBA3077. Next base: position 15,013 of record QIGK01000009.1, on the reverse strand, counting down.
CGCCTCTAGGCGGTGCAAAAATGTGGTTTTATCTGACATAATAGGGAAAAAGGCGCCGTAAAGCGCCTTTGAAAAAGGTTATTTGCGTAACGGGTTGACCATCATGACCATTTGACGGCCTTCCATTTTTGGCATTGAGTCAACTTTGCCAGATTCTTCAACATCAACCGCAACCCGTTCCAGTAATTGGCGGCCCAGATTAAGATGCGCCATTTCACGACCCCGGAAACGTAAGGTAACCTTTACCTTGTCGCCATTTTCCAAGAACTTGAATACGTTCCGCATTTTCACATCATAATCATTGGTGTCGGTGTTAGGTCGAAATTTGACCTCTTTAACCTCGATGATTTTTTGCTTTTTGCGGGTTTCGCTGTCTTTTTTCTGTTGTTCATACTTGAACTTGCCAAAATCCATGATCTTGCACACAGGCGGATTGGCGTTAGGAGAAATTTCAACCAGATCAAGGCCGGCTTCAGCTGCCAGCTCCATGCCGCGGGCTGGTGTAACAACGCCTTCGTTTTCGCCATCAGCGCCGATCAGGCGGATTTCCGAGGAAGTAATGCGCCCATTGGCGCGAGGTCCGGTGTCGCGCTGTGGTGGCGCGTTATGAGGTCTGCGAGCTATCGAATTCGTCCTTGCATGGTTTTGCTTACCCCACCAGAGAATCCGGCACGGGATTTATCGTAATTGGCTAATAACACAGCTTTCGTCAATAGTCTTGGTCCAAATTTACTGATTATTGCAAGAATACTTGCGCCCGTGCAGCACGACCAAAGGCATCAACCACAGAAATGGTAACAAAGCCGCCCGAAATTGGGGCCCACGTTGTTTGCCGTTCAAAACTTGGTTCCCCCATTCGCTCGCCGTTGATGATCCAGTTAAAGGGCGGTGTGCCATTGTTTAGCTTTATAACTAGCGTGCCTGCCATGCCGTTTGACAGGCCAAGGTCAACCGCTGCTCCGTCAGGCGGAAAGCTGATTTCCGGGCGGGTGAGGTCAACAAAATCGATATCGCCTCGTGCATTGAATGTCTGTAATGGTGGCGGTAGTTGGCGATTGCCAACCATCAATACCGATTGGGGTGGCGGTGGCAACGGTGTTGGCAGTTCTGTTAGGCGTGAAAACGCTTCAAACAGAACTGGTGCCGCATCCGAAAGCCCCATAATTCCGGGCACCGAAGCAGCATCTGGGCGACCAAGCCAGACGCCGATCACATGCCGCCCGTCAAACCCGACCGCCCATGCATCACGATACCCGTAAGATGTGCCGGTTTTATAAGCAATTTGGTTCAGCGTTGCGGTGTTTGGCGGCGGTGTTGCGGCCAGAATATCGGCAACTTGCCACGCGGCACCGGGCAGTAAAATAGGGTTGCCACCGCTGCGGCTGATGGTGTTAGTGGCGGAAATCTCAATGGGTTCGCCGCCCCGCGCCAACCCCGCATAAAGCGTCACCAGTTCGTGCAGGGTCAAGCCAACGCCGCCAAGCGCAATGGCAAGGCCCGGCGCGCGCCCTGCCGGTAATTGCGGGTTAGTGCCAGCACGCCGCAAACGGTCCAGAAATTGCGCAGGGCCAACCGCATTCAGGACGGCCACCGCCGGAATGTTTAAAGATTGTTGCAAAGCGGTGCGAATATGCACTGCGCCGCGATATGTTTTGTCAAAATTCTGCGGCGCATAGCCGCCAAACCGCATCGGGCGATCTTCGATAATGGTTTCGGGATGGGCCAGACCATTTTCAAATGCCAACCCATAGATCAAGGGTTTAAGCGTTGATCCCGGGGATCGCACCGCTTGGGTCATGTCGATAAATCCACGCCGCCTTGTATCAAAAAAATCCGCTGAGCCAGCCGAAGCTAAAATCGCGCCCGACTGGTGGTCAGCAATAATGATCGCTGCCGAAACCCCCTCATTTTGGGCATTCACCGTAGATTTAAGCAAAGTTTCAATGCTTTTTTGCAAATCTCGATCCAGCATAGTCCGGTGAATATTTATCGCAGGGTTCGCCGTTAGCAGCCTGTCTGAAAGGTGCGGCGCAAGGATGGCAAAGGCAATACGGGTGTTTGGCACCGGCTCGCGAAACGCGGCGCTGGCTTCGTCTTGGGGCAATATCCCTGCGCTGACCCAACGCGCCAAAACCCGATCCCGGGCAATCTGCGCCGCAGCGGCATATCTGTCAGGGCGGCGAGAAGTCGGGGCTTGGGGCAGGGCGACCAGCAAAGCGGCTTCGGCAGGGGTTAAACGGTTAGGTTCTTTGCCAAAATAAGTCAAAGTAGCGGCCCGCACCCCTTCGATATTACCCCCCATCGGAGCCAGCAACAGATACAGGTTCAAGATTTCCTGTTTGGAAAGTTGCCGCTCCAGCGCCAGTGCTAATCGGAATTGCCGAATCTTTCCGGCCCATTTTCCGGTTTCGCCAGCTTCCAGCAATCGCGCGACTTGCATGGTTAGGGTGCTGCCACCAGATATAATCTGGCCATTTTTGGCAGCCTGCCAAAAGGCACGAAGAATTGCGCGCGGGTCAACACCGGCGTGCTTGTAAAACCGCTTGTCCTCAAATGCGATAAGCAACCGGATATAATCGGGATCAACTTGATCAATGGTAACTGGTAAGCGCCAACGCCCGTCCGCAACCGCATATGCGCGCAGCAACAAGCCGTCAGCATCCAGCACGGTTACCGAGGTTTCAAGCGCCAGATCCGGCAAAATTGTTCGCGTAATCCAGCGGTCAAACCCAAACCCGCTGATCACCAGTGCAATCAGGCAAAAGGCAATAAAATGCCGTAACCGTTTCATGGCAAGGTGGCGCCAATGACCGTGATCTGGCGTGTTTCGCTGCGACCACGCAATTCAGGGCGATACATGTCTTCGACACTGGCAGCAGGTTGCTGGAAATTGCCCGGAGAAATGGCACGGATGATATACGCCAGTTGAAAACTGTTTTTCGAATCCCAGTCAACCGCTGCCAAAAATCTGTCATCGCGAAATTCGGTGTGGCCGGCCACATTATCCAGATTAAGCCAATCAAGCGAGGCAATATCGCCCGAACGCAACAGGTTTGGATTGTCGATTTCAAAACCGGCAGGCAAGGGGTCTGCGACCATCAGGCGGCCTTTGCGTTTGGTTTCAGGCGTGATCCGCAAAATCGCAACCAAACGATCATTTTGCTGGACAGCATTAAAATCGACCGGATCGCCGTCTAAGGAATAGGTCCAGCGCTCAATCCTGTAACCGTTGCTTTGGGCTGGTTCATTGGTTGCCGGAACGCCTGAAACCGTCAGCACCGCATCAAGGATTGCGGCGCTGTTATTGCGGTAAATCATCGGCGCTCCGGCCAGATCAGCGTTACTGATGCGGGTCACAAGCGGGCCGTTCATGGGCACGCCACCTAAGGTAATATCGCTTACCGCTGTATCTTGGGCCAACGCGTTTGCAGCCAGCAAGACCCACATGTTTTCTTGTGTTGAAGTATAGGTCCGGTCGGTTCCGGCAATTCGCCGCGCCAAAGCTTCACGGTTAACGCTGTTGCTGCCCGCCTCGGTTGCTAGGGTTAAGATTGCAGCCATATCGCGATAACCGGAGCCAAAATCAGATCGAAAAGCAAGGTCATTTTCAACCTGGTTTTTGATTTTATCATAAGCGCTTGCAAACAATGTGTCAGCGCGGCTTTGATCACCGTAATATGCCAAAGCCGTGCCAAGCTGGGCCAGCGAAAGCGCGGTGGCAAAATCATCAGCTTTGGTGTCAGCATAATACCGTAAATCACCAATACTGGCTTTGCCTTCACGGGCCAGAACCATCAATGCATAAGCAAGCCCTTGCCCTGCATTTTCAAAATCTGACGCATAATTCACCTGATTTCGCAAATTATCCAGTGCTGAATTAAAAGCTGAATTAGGCACATCAAAACCTTTGGACCTTGCGCGGCTAAGAAAATCGCTAACATAGGAATCCAGCCATAAATCACCCCGATCTGGCCGCCAAAGCCCAAATGAACCACGCGCGGATTGGTTGGCAAGAACTGCTGAAATGGCCTCGCTGATGCGGATGTCCAAATCATCATTCTGTGCCAGCCCCATCGCCTGCGCGACATCGCCCATATAAAGCAATGGCATAGCGCGCGAGGTCACTTGTTCGGTGCAGCCATAAGGGTATTGGTCAAGCTGTTGTAACAAATGCGGCGCGTTAAACTGTGCCAAGGGGCCCATTGTCAAAGTGGCGGTTCCGGTGCCGGGCACAAGATTGGCAAATATAGCGTTATCCAGCACAAATTCGCCGCCATTGGCATCAAGGGGCACCCGCAAACGGGTGACAAGCAACGGATTGTTTGCACGAATAGAAAGCAATTCGGTTTTGGTCAAAACCGTGCCATCGGGCAGTTGCATCGCCAAGGTTATGCTGGCATTGCCCGCCGCACCCGCAGTGATTGGGATCGAAAAGCTGCGTTTTTGCCCTGTGTCCAGCGTCGTTTCAATGATGCTTTGCCCCAGTGGTATGAATATCTGCCCACTGGTTTCAAGCTGGATAGACACTGGTCCCGACGGGCCTTTTGTATGGGAGATTTCAACCAGAATTCGGCTTTGATCGTTTGGAGCCAGAAACCTTGGCAGCGCGGCTGAAACCACAATCGGGTCACGCACCAGAATATCCTGCTCGGCCTGACCGACGCCGTTTTTTGACCAAACCACAGCCATTAAACGCACTGTGCCATTAAATTCGGGCATATCGAAACTGGCACGGGCCAGCCCGTCTGGCCCGACGGTGATCGGGCCACTGAAATAGGCTACCAGTTCTTGGGTTGACGGTGGCGCATTGCTGCGCGCCATGCTGCCATCACCCCCTGATCGCAACACCCCCGGGGTGCCTTGCATTCCGTCAATCAGCCTGCCGTAAAGATCACGCATTTCCATGCCCAGTTTGCGTTGGCCAAAATAATGCATCTGCGGGTCCGGCGATTCAAATCCGGTTAGGTTCAAAATGCCGACATCAACTGCGGCGATGGTTGCATAGGTGGCACCACTGGCGTTTTCGACCTTTAGAATGACCTCCATCGGGCCACGCGGCGCGATTTCGCTTGGCATGTCAAAGCTGGCTTTTAAGGCCCGGTCGCCGGGGTCAACCGTTGCATAATTTAGACCAATGGCGCGGGCGGGATTGCGCCCTGCGGTAACATCCATTGGTCGAATTAAAGTTACGGTCACATAGGCTCCGGCCCCCCATGCTTCGGTTACTGGCAATTCCACCACTGTATCACCCAGTTCCAGATCAATAGCCTGCATATGGATCAGACGATCAGACATGACCCGTATCAGGGCTTTGCCCGCATAGCGCGGTGATAAACGGAGCTGCGCTGTTTCGTCAAGCGCATAGCTGGCTTTGTCAAGCCCGATGTCAAGAATATCGGGCGTATCACTGCTTGCATCTGCCGCCCACCAACCGGCGTTAAACCCGTATGAACTGGCGGTATAGGGCATGCCGTTATTGCTGATCTTTAACTCATAGCGACCCCAGTCAACAGCGGCTTCGATTTGGGCCACGCCATCTGCGGTTAAGGTAACAACACCATCAGCAATTCTTTCGCGGCTGGAAATCGGTTCCCAGTTCCAATTGCCGTTAACGCGATACCACTGATAACTGCGCTCAATGCGTGACAAGGTCCATGTGGCCTCTGGCATTTCAGTGCGTAGCAGGTTTTGGTCAACGGCAATAATTTCAAATCGCGCCAACGCGGATTGTTCTAATTCGCCGTCAAACAGTGGTTTAATGCCGATGCTTGGGCCTTTGGGCAAAATCCCGCGGGAAATACTGCGTTCGACCGGACGACCGGAACCATCTGCCATGCGCAAGGTCGCTGTCAGTTGCAGCGGCTGGGTGGTTGGGCCCATTTCCGGCAAAGTCAGATTCACGCCCACCAACCCATCAGCATCGGTTAGCGCCTCACTTGAAATGTTGGCATAGCCTTGAATAAACGGTTCATTCTGCAACCCGAAACGGTATCCGGGATAGTCAGAAAAACCACCAAAATCACGGGTGATTTCAATTTCGCCTTCAATCGCCAGACCTGCTGCGGGTGCGCCATATAGGTAATCGGCTTCTATCGACAATAATAATTGTTCATCCAGTGCAAAATTTCGATCCTCAGCAGAAATAACAAAATCGATGCGTTCGGGCACAAAATCCTCAACCAGAAAGCGCAATGAATTTAGCGCCGGATCATCGGGGTTAGCATGAACCCGCATTGACCAACTGCCGCGCATGGCTGCATTTGGTAGCAAAAGCTGAAAGCTCCGACCGCCTGCACCAGCATCAGGCAGCACTTGGCGCGCATGTTCCACCCCGTCAGGGCGGGTAATGACCACTGTCAGCGGCAGGCCAAGCAAGGCAACCGCGCGCGTGTCCCGCGCCAAAATGGTGGCAAAAACTGTTTCGCCGGGGCGATAAGCACCGCGTTCGGTTGTCATAAAAATATCAATGGGCGGCGGAGAGGCTCGCCCCTGCACCCCCCTGTCCGACAGATCGAGTGCGGCTTCTTCGAGGTTGATAAAAGCAAAGTCACCCATACCGGTTTCGACCTGAACCATCGCCGGAGCATTCCCGCCATCGCCTCGGGTAAATCCAGTGGTGAAATGGGCGTATCCCTGTTCATCCGTGGCGATTTCGCCCAGCACCTGATTATTGACGGCAATCAACCGCACAGTGACGTTTTGTAAAGCCTCTGCATCGGAAAGACCGCGCACAAACACATGCAAACCGTCAGACCCCATCAGGGTTTCAATGCCAAGACCGGTCACAATAAACCATTGGGTGGCTGCATCTTCCCATGGTTCAGCCGTGTCGGGCACCCTTGCGGTCATAACGTAAATGCCCGGTTCAAAGCTGTTAATGGCATCGGCCAGCGGCAATGCGGTGGTCACGTCAGCATTCAATTCCTGTCTAACCTCGCCAAAGCCGGACCAGACTTGCTCGCCCATCTGATTATTGATCCAGTCTTGCGAATATTGGTTGATGGTGCCGCCGACATAGCCGTCACGCAGCATTGGTAAAAGATTGCGTTCGCCTACTCGGCTGATCCGCAGTTCTATCAAATCGGCATTGACCGAAACCACCGGAATGGCAGCATTTTCGCTTTTTGGCAGCACAAACGCCCGCCCTAAAAATCGCACGGTCGGGTCGCGGTCACGCACGTAAACCGAAAGATCAACGGATTTGTTTAATGTCTCGCCGCTGGCGGCAGGCAGGCCGGACCGCATGGTCAGGGTATAGCGTTCACCATGCCGGACGCCATCAATGCAAAGCTGGGATCCCTCAACATTAACCGGCAGATTAGCGCGCGTGCTGCGCACAAAGCTGGCATAATCAACACCGACTTCTATAAGCGTTTCGCTGAAATTTATACAAATGCGCGGCTGCATGGCATTATTGTTGACCTGATAGTCAATGATTCGAAACCCAAAAAGCCCAATGACCCGGTCAAGTCGGTGTTGAATATCGGTACTGTCAACGATGGACCCTGCCAGCCGCAAAGCAGGAATTGCCCTTTGGCCCTGATGGTTGTTTTCAAGAATATCAGCCAGATTAACCAGAATTTCGGCCTGCATTTCCGGTTCCTCAGCCCTCAAAAATGCATTGACCGCAGCATCCGTTGCCAAATTGCGTTGCGCTGATGAACTGTTAGAAATGTGGCGCGCCATACGCGAAACATCAAGCCACGCCAAAGCACGATCGTCATAACTTAGAATTCGGCTCCTTAAATCCAGCGCTCTGCTATAAGCACCCAGATCAAACGCGGCTTCTGCCTGTCTTGTCAGGTTTTGCAGATCATCACCGTTCACTGGATATTGCCAACCGATACTGGCGGCGCGACGGGTGGCATTTGTTAAATAGTTTTCCGGTAAAAAATCCAGCATTGCCGCCCGTTCGGTGGCAAGCTCACTAACACGATCTGCGGTATTCAGGATTTCCAGCGATATTGCCCCTGCAAACGGGGTGCGTTCGGTTACGCTGCTCTTCAAAAAGCAGGCGCTTTTAATCTGGTTGAATGTCAAAGCAACACAGCTTTGGTCTGCAATGCAAGCGGCCGCACAAATTTCTAGGGTTGTGTCCAGCAAACCGCGAATATCGCTGCCATAAAAATCGGTATTTTCGCTGGCGATGCTACGCCGTTCGGGGATGGGGGATTCCTGTGCAACGGAAAGTTGCGGGAATGTCGCAAAGAAAAACCCAAAAACGACTGCCATTATAGATCTGAAAAGCATGATAAAAACCTGAGATATAAAATATTGGAAAAGTATAGCAGAGTTTGCAGTCACAAGGACCAGAATTTCAAGTTTTTTTACTATACTAAATTGACAATTTGTTATTTTAAAAATTTTTGGCAACGCGCGCGGGAATTGCCTGCAACAATGGCGCAGAAAGCAGACAGTCAAACCGATTTTAGCAGCGTCATTAGGTCAGTATTTTCAGAACTTCCGTTCCAACGCCCGCACGCCGATGATTTCATGGGTCCAACGAATTTCGCCAATGATTTCCGGCAGGCTGGTGAACAATAGGCTGGCGTTAAAACTGCGCAATTGGCCCGGCGGCACCGTCACCCGTGCTTCGCCGCTATCTTCGCCAATGGTGTAACATTCCGAAAGCTCGCTGTCGGCGGTCGGACAATCAAACAGTTTAACATTTAATAAAATTCCGGTCATATCGAATTTTTCCGAGGCATTAACAACGCGGCCAGACAATTCACTGATGCGAATTCCGATATCCAGTTCAACATCAGAAAGCGTTACTTCGACAACTTCGATGCGCCGCATTTCAGCGCGCGGTTCCGGGTTGGTGGCCAGAATGTAATAAGACAGCCCACCAAGCAACGCCGCTGCCACAATGCCCCCAGCCAGCCGAAATTGCGGGGCGCGGAGTAAAATATAAACATAGATGCCAATGATGACAACAAATTGGGCAATGATCACGATGTGATTCCTTTGAAGTTGTTAGTCTAAAGTTGGGGAGAAAGCCGCAAGTTACAAGAGATCATTTGCCATAACCATCAGGATTTTTGGTTTGCCAGCGCCAGTGATCAACGCACATTTGCGCCAGATCATGCTCCGCTTGCCAGCCCAGTAAGGCTTTGGCGCGGCGGCTATCGGCGTAATATGCCGGCACATCTCCGGCCCGACGATTTGTGACCTGAAACGGAATTTCAAAGCCGCACGCGGCCTCCCATGCTTTGATAACCTGAAATACGCTAGAGCCTTGATCAGTGCCAAGATTGACAATTTTGGCGCTGTTATCTGTTGCGCGATCAGACAATAAATAATCCAGCGCTTTCACATGCCCGCGGGCCAGATCCACGACATGGATATAGTCGCGAATGCATGTGCCATCTGGGGTGTTGTAATCGGCTCCGAACACGTCAAGCAAAGGTTTTCTTTTTGTGGCAACCATCCCGATAAACGGAAAAAGGTTATCGGGAATGCCGTGTGGGTCTTCGCCGATTTCGCCCGAAGAATGGGCGCCGACGGGATTAAAATATCGTAACAAAAGCGCGCGCCAGCCAAGGTTCGCAGCGGTCATGTCACGCAAAATATGCTCAACCATTAATTTGGTTTGCCCATATGGATTATGCGGCTTGGTTGGCATTTCTTCGGTTAATGGCGATGTTTCGGGAACACCGTAAACCGTCGCCGACGATGAAAAAACCACGTTGGAAACCCCGTGGCGCTGCATGGCACCAAACAAACAAACGCTGCCCGAAACATTGATATCATAATATTTTTGCGGGTTTTTTACGGATTCTCCCACGGCCTTTACACCGGCTAGGTGAATGACGGCGTCAATAGCATTATCATCAAAAACCTGATCCAGAATCGCGGTATCGCGAACGTCACCTTTAATTAAGACCGGCGCGCCATTGCTAAGCCTTGAAACCCGCCGGATTGATTCAGCCGAGGAATTTCCAATAACTCGTAACAAATATGAGAGCCGATATAGCCCGCGCCACCAGTAACAAGAATAGTTTTAGTCATGTAATTTTACCCAAATAATAATAAGCAGCGGAAATCTCGGGGTTTACTATTGCCGTGATTAACAATCTTCGATTTTAAGCTGCAAAATGGCCAGATGCAATTGTTTAACAACCTCTGCTTGAACCATTTTGGTTCAAGCTTATGTAACAAAAAATAAAACGGGAAAAAAACGGGAAAATCATGAAAAAAATATTAGTTACAGGTGCAACAGGATTTATCGCCAAACATATTATTTTACAGCTTTTACAGGCCGGTTATGCGGTACGAGGGTCTTTACGCGGACCGGCAAAGGAAACCGCGCTGCGCGATACTATGACCAAGGCATTGGGCCAAGATCTGGGCGCGCGGCTGGAATTTGCTCATCTGGACCTAACCCGTGATGATGGCTGGGGTGCAGCGTTACAAGGGGTGGACGGGTTGTTTCATACCGCCTCGCCCTTAACGCTTGTTCCGCCAAAAGATGAAAATGAGCTGATCCGCCCAGCAGTTGATGGCACTTTGCGGGCCTTGAACGCGGCCAAAACGGCAGGGGTCAAGCGGGTTATCTTGACCTCGTCGAGTGTCGCCATAACAGGCACGGATAAACGTTCGGGTCAGGACAAGTTTGATGAAGAAGACTGGTCCGATGTTAAATCCCCCTTTACCAGCGCTTATGACAGGTCCAAAACCCTTGCGGAACGCAAGGCGTGGGAAATTGCCAAAGAACACGGTATTGACCTGAGCGTAATAAACCCGGGTTTGGTTCTGGGTGCGCCGGTGGACCAAAACCATGGGGCATCTTTGGGGCTGATTGAACGGTTTATGGCGGGCAAAGACCCGATGGTACCGAATTTTGGCGTAATGATTGTGCATGTCAAAGACGTGGCCGCCGCCCATATCAAGGCATTTGAAAACGATGCCAGCATTGGCCATCGTATCATTGTTGCAAATGATTGGTTTTGGCTACGCGAAGTTACGCGGATTTTGAAAGATCAATTTCCAAACCGCAAAATCCCTGTGCGCCAAGCACCGGGTTTTCTGATCAGAATTCTTGCGCTATTTGATCGAAGCATCAAGCCGGTCCTGCCGAATTTGGGCCGCAATGCCGCGACCTCCAACGCCAAGGCAAAAACGCTTTTGGGTATGGAATTTATTTCTGGCAAAGACGCGCTTTTGGAGACCGCTAAGTATTTAGATGCGATGCAGGATAAAAGTTGAGCCAATTGCTGCGGCAATGTTACGCTCGTAATAATTTGCAACAAAATGCTACATATCTGGCAAACCTATCGCCATTGGACCGATTATGTCATGAAAATTCTTGATAAAATATCACTGCAAACATTGATTGTTGCAACAATCTTTTTAGGCGTCTTGCCGTTTACCCCGCCGCATCTGGTTAGCAAATTTGGTATGTTAATGGCGGGGGAATTGACCCAATGGGTCGACATTGGTGATGTGGCCTTTCATTTGGCACCGGCACTTGTGCTGGTTCTGAAACTTATCAGGCTAAAAGAGTTGCGCAAAGCCGAATAAACCGGTGCAATGCCTTGCTAAACGCCCCTGCGGTGATTAGTTTCCGCGCAGGTTAACATTTCGCGGGGATTCCCGCTTTATCAAGGGGAATATCTATGTTTGCATCACCAGCATATGCTCAGGCAGCGGGCGGCGGCTTTGGCGGCGGTATTGGCGGTCTTTTGCCAATTGTTCTGATTTTTGCGATCATGTATTTTCTGATGATCCGCCCTCAGCAGAAAAAAATGAAAGAACATAAAGCCATGGTTGCATCGTTGCGGCGCGGTGATCAAGTCGTGACGCAAGGTGGCATTTTGGGCAAGGTTACCAAGGTTAAGGAAGATAGTAACGAAGTTGAAGTCGAAATTGCCGACGGTGTTAAAATTCGGGTCATCCAGCACACCATTGCGACGGTAATAAGCAAAACCGAACCAACCGAATAAATATTTAACGCGTCCATTGTGGCGCGTTTTTTCAAGGAACATACCCATGCTGCATTTCCCTTTTTGGAAAAAACTGGTGATCTGGGGGCTTTGCGCCTTTGGGCTTAGTTTGGCGTTGCCAAATGCGTTTTACACAACGGTTGAAAAATCCAATGATGCTGCGGTTGTACTGGCAGAGCCGGGCGCGGCTGCATCGCCTGAACTGATCGCTGACCGCGATGCTTGGCCGTCATTTTTGCCCTCTGCTCTTGTCAATCTCGGGCTAGATTTGCGCGGTGGGGTGCAATTGCTGGTGCGGGTTGAGGTTCAGGATGTTTATCGCGAACGATTGGACAGTATGTGGCCCGAAGTGCGTAATATTTTGCGCGATAACCGCGATGCGGTTGGCACGGTGCGAAATGTAACCGAAGACGGCTCGGAATTGCGAGTGCGCATCGGCAATGTCGAAGCCATGCAAGTTGCGATTGAGGCCGTCAGAACCCTGAGCCGACCCGTCGTCACCCTGACCGGTGCCGGATCGCGCGATTTTGAGGTCGATTTTGAGGGTGACGAACTGATCCTGACCCTTTCAGACGCCGAAAAAGCCGCCACTGATGATCGCACCATGTTGCAGTCTCTGGAAATCATCCGCCGCAGGGTTGATGAATCTGGCACCCGCGAACCCATTATTCAACGTCAAGGCGCTGACCGAATTTTGATTCAGGTTCCCGGTATCGGTTCCGCCGAAGAACTGCTGGAATTGATCGGAAAAACTGCAAAGCTGACTTTTAATGATGTGATTACCCGAACCAACGATCCTGATGCTAACCCCGGAATTGGCAACATTCTGGTGCCCGATGTCGAAGTCGAAGGTGGGTATTTTGTGGTGGAGCGGTCTCCGGTTGTTGGGGGTGAACAACTGGTTGATGCCCAGCCGACTTTTGATCAAAACGGCAGACCTTCGGTTAGCTTTCGTTTTAACCCGACCGGCGCACGGTTGTTTGGCGCCCATACTCAAGCCAATATAGGCAACCCGTTTGCGATTGTGTTGGACGACGAAGTTATATCCGCGCCAACAATTCAGGCCTACATTCCCGGTGGTTCCGGCATAATCACCGGTAGCTTCACCATTGAGCAAAGCACAAATTTGGCGATTTTGCTGCGCGCCGGTGCATTGCCTGCTGAAATTATTACGCTGGAGCAACGCACAACCGGCCCTGAACTCGGTGCGGACAGCATTCAGGCTGGCAAGGTTGCGGCTGTGGTTGCCTTTGTCGGAGTGTTGGTATTTATGGTGCTGTCTTACGGGCTGTTTGGTGTTTTTGCCAATGTGGCGCTGATACTGAATATCGCGCTGTTATTTGGTTTGCTAAGCATTATCGGCGCAACGCTGACCTTGCCGGGTATTGCTGGAATTGTGCTGACACTGGGCATGGCCGTTGATGCTAATGTGCTGGTGTTTGAGCGAATACGCGAGGAATTGAAAACCGCCAAAGGGCCAGCGCGGGCCATTGAGATCGGCTATGAAAAAGCGTTTTCGGCGATTATTGATGCCAATGTTACCACCTTGATTGCTGCGGTTATCCTGTTCGCGATGGGCTCCGGCCCTGTTAAGGGTTTTGCGGTGACGCTGGGCCTGGGGATTGTCACTTCGGTGTTCACGGCCATCTGGGTGACCCGTTTGCTGATTGCGACATGGTTCAAGATGCGCAATCCCAAAACCATAGAAGTATGAGGGCCTCAACATGCGTTTAAAAATGATCTCGTCTGATACCAAAATTGAATTTTTTGGCTTTACCAAGCTTACCATGGGTTTTTCGGTTATTGCGGTTGTGGCCTCGATTGTCCTGACCCTGCTGCTGAACCTGAATTTTGGCATTGATTTTCGCGGTGGCTCGATGATCCGCACCCAGACAGTCGAACCGGTCAGCGTTGCAACCTATCGCGAAACCCTGTCAGGGTTGGAGCTGGGTGATTTTTCTGTCACCGAAGTGTTTGATCCCGGTGCAGAACTGACGGGAACCGCCAATAATTCCGTCATGATCCGAATGGAATTGCAAGGCGACGATCCTGCCATCCAGAATGATTTGATTGTCGCTGTTAAAGACGCACTTAGCGTCACCATTGATGATATCATCTTTACCCAAACCGAAAGCGTTGGGCCGGTGGTTTCAGGAGAGCTGATTCAAGCAGGGATCATTGCGATTATTCTGGCGGTCAGTGCGGTGCTTTTCTATATCTGGTTGCGTTTTGAATGGCAATTTTCCTTGGGGGCGGTGATCGCGCTGGTGCATGATGTCGTTCTGACAATCGGAATATTTGCCATTTTCCAGATTGAATTTAACCTGTCGATCATTGCTGCCATTCTGACCATCGTCGGTTATTCGCTGAATGATACGGTGGTGGTGTTTGACAGAGTGCGCGAAAACCTGCGCCGATATAAAACCACCGATCTGCAAAAAGTTTTGAATTTGTCGATCAACCAAACGCTTTCGCGCACAATCATGACCTCTGTCACCACATTGCTGGCGCTTATCGCGCTTTATGTGCTGGGCGGAGAAGTGATCCGTGGCTTTACCTTTGCCATGATTTGGGGCGTGATTATCGGCACATACAGCTCTGTTTTTGTAGCATCGGTTGTATTGCTGCGCCTTGGCGTCAAACGCGACTGGGATAAAAACAGCGGCGCGGCGGGAACGCAATATGCCGATATTGACGCCTGATGCAGGCAATTATTTCAGTTCTTCAAACGGAAGGACTGATCTGGATCGGGCTTGCGGTATTTCTTGCCGCATTGGTGTACGGATTTTGCGGATTTGGCTCAGCACTTGTGTATTTGCCGATTGCCGCACAGTTTCTTGAACCGGCTTCCGTCATTGCCAGCATGATTGCGTTTGGCATGATCGGTCCCTTGCCGCTTATCCCGCGCGCCATCCGAGACTGCAACCAAACCGAGGTTTTACGCCTTGGTTTGTCCGGCGCCATTGGCATTCCGTTCGGGGTGTTGCTGCTGACCAAAGTTGAACCCGAAATGTTCCGCTGGCTGGTTTCCGGTATGGCTTTGGTGACGCTGGTTGCACTCGGGTCTG
>QIGK01000144.1 GCA_003228875.1 Rhodobacterales bacterium | reverse complement strand
ATCATCACCAAAAGCCCCGGTAAAATCACCTTTCAGATCTTGCAAAAACATTGCGGGTCGGGGATGGTTGTGTCTGAGGATGAATGCCTGCAAGCCATGGCACAAGCCTTTGCCCATCTAAAAACCATCATCGAGCCGGGCGGCACGGTGGCACTGGCAGCGGCGTTGTATCACGGGGATGAAATCGAGGGTGACAGCGTTATTTGCGTGGCCACCGGCGGCAATGTAGATGCAGAAATGTTTGCGCGAGCGTTAGAAAGCTAAAAATGAGAACGCTGCATTTAAAAGAATTCAATAGCACAATTGCGTATCATTGGTTTGGTAGGGGACTGTTGACTATTGTCTACTTAACTGGCCTAAACATGCCAGCTTTGAATAGTTTTGGACCAGTGGCGCAACATGCAAAATTGCAGGGAATAAGAAGCGTTCTGGTCGACTATTTGGGCACAGGTCAAAGCGACCATCCCGAAGATTTCAGCCACTCGATGCAAGATCATGCTCAAACAGTGGCTGATATTCTAGACAGTGAAGGTCTAAATAATTGCATCATTGTTGGCCATAGCATGGGCGGCACAGTCGCGATTTACCTAGCGCTTCAACGCCCTGATCTAGTGGCGCATTTGGTGGTTAGTGAAGGAAATTTGATACCCGGTGGCGGC
Organism: Rhodobacterales bacterium; assembly: GCA_003228875.1. Taxonomy (GTDB): domain Bacteria; phylum Pseudomonadota; class Alphaproteobacteria; order Rhodobacterales; family Rhodobacteraceae; genus UBA3077. The sequence continues at coordinate 13,740 of QIGK01000144.1, read as the reverse complement.
AAAGCAACCAAGTATTTTTCTTCTTTTTCCGAAGATAATTTTGCGCAATCTGAATTTCCCAAAATGCTTAAGCAATGGCGAACGGATGCTGCAAACGGAGACACTCAAGCGCAATTTTTGAAAGACATATGGGCGGACGTGGATTTCAGAGGTATCCATCGAAGCTCCTGCGCGCTAGTTAATTTGGATATTGATTTCAAACAGCAATATTTTGATTTATCGCTAAAACGCAGCTTTTTATATGGCGAAACTTCCCTTGCTAAAACCAAAGGGCAAGTTACGCCCGATGTGCCAGCCCCAGCGGAATTGGAGAACAACGGAATCGATGTCGCTATCCTTACCGGTGCAGGCCATGAAATGATGCAATCCAATTTGGATGGATTTGTCGACATCCTTGTGGACATCCTGTCGCTAGATACCCCAGAAAATCTGAATAAACATTCATAGCGGTGTATGGTCCCCACGGACCGTTCCCTAATCCGGCAAAACCCGCACCGCCCCCAATGCCGCCGAACTGGCAAAAGCTGCATAAGCCTTCAACGCCGTAGACACCCGCCGCGTGCGAACCTCGGTGGGTTTCCACGGCAATGGCCCCATGGCCTTGCGCCGTTCAGCCAGCACATCGTCCGCCACTGCCAGATTAATCGTCCGGCCCGGAATATCAATCTCGATCACATCACCGGTTCGCACCAACCCGATCAAGCCACCCTCAGCGGCCTCGGGGGATACATGGCCAATCGACAACCCAGATGTGCCGCCCGAAAAACGCCCGTCGGTCAGCAAGGCGCATTTCTTACCCAAACCTTTGGATTTCAAATAGCTGGTCGGATACAGCATTTCCTGCATGCCCGGCCCGCCTTGGGGGCCTTCAAATGCAATCAAAACCACCTCGCCCGCCAGCACTTTGCCGGTCAAAATCGCGCTCACCGCGCTGTCCTGACTTTCAAACACGCGTGCGGGGCCGGCGAATGTCAGATTGTCATCATCCACGCCAGCGGTTTTAACAATGCAGCCATCGACGGCGATATTGCCATACAGCACCGCCAATCCGCCATCCTGACTAAACGCATTTTCAGCCGAGCGGATAATGCCCCCCGCCCGATCCCGATCCAGTTCTTTATAGCGCCGATCTTGCGAGAACGCCTGCGTGGTGCGCACCCCCCCGGGCGCGGCTTTGTAAAATTCCTCAACCTCAGGCTCGTTCGACACCACAATGTCCCATTTTTGCAACGCATGGCCGATGGTGGGGGAATGCACGGTTGGCACTTCTGCATGGATCAGCCCCGCACGGTTCAGCTCTCCGACAATAGCCATAATGCCACCGGCGCGGTGGATATCTTCCATATGCACATTTTCAATCGAGGGCGCCACCTTGCACAAAACCGGAACCTGCCGTGACAGGCGATCAATATCCGACATGGTGAAATCTATGCCACCCTCATAAGCCATCGCCAAAAGGTGCAGCACCGTGTTGGTGGACCCGCCCATAGAAATATCCAGCGTCATCGCGTTTTCAAAGGCTTTGAAACTGGCCACATCACGGGGCAATAACCCGCGCTCTTCACCCTCGTAATGGCGTTTGGTGATATCGACAATCCTGCGCCCCGCTTCCTCAAACAACGCCTGACGGTCCGCATGGGTGGCCAACATGGAACCATTGCCGGGCAAAGCCAGCCCCAGCACCTCGGCCAGACAATTCATCGAATTGGCGGTAAACATGCCCGAACAGGACCCGCAGGTCGGGCAGGCGTTTTCCTCAATCTCCTGCACCTGTTCATCGGTGTATTTATCGTCAGCAGCGGCGATCATTGCGTCAATCAGATCAACGCTCATTTCCACATCATCAATCGTAACCTTGCCAGCCTCCATTGGCCCGCCCGATACAAATATCGCCGGAATGTTCAGCCGCATCGCCGCCATCAACATGCCCGGCGTAATTTTATCACAATTGGAAATACACACCATCGCATCAGCGCAATGGGCGTTAACCATGTATTCGACACTATCGGCGATTACTTCGCGTGAGGGCAGCGAATACAGCATCCCGTCATGGCCCATGGCAATGCCGTCATCCACGGCAATGGTGTTGAATTCCTTGGCCACACCGCCCGCCGCTTCGATCTGGCGGCCAACCATCTGCCCAAGGTCTTTCAGATGCACATGCCCCGGCACAAATTGGGTAAACGAATTGACCACCGCAATAATCGGCTTGCCAAAATCACTATCGGTCATGCCGGTGGCCCGCCAAAGGCCACGCGCGCCCGCCATATTGCGACCATGGGTAGAAGTGCGGGAACGATAACGAGGCATGGGAATTCTCCGGTTAATTGGTGTTTCACCCAATTAGCACAAAGCGAAGGGGGGTTGCCAGATGCTTTGCGCCGTGACACCCATTTATTGAAAAGGATCAAAGCAAGCCATGACGATGATTGACGGTATTCAAGTGGTTGAACAGGAAACCCCGCCGGATATTGTATCCCTGCGCACCGCTGATAAAATTATACTTAACCCGCGCTTGGCCGAGGATTGGCGCATTCGCAGCGTGGTGCGCGATAAAATCGAAACCGCTGCCGAGGCCCTGCCGCACGGCATTAGTTTTATGATCTTTGAAGCCTTTCGCCCGCGAAGCCGCCAACGTGCCTTATGGCAACCTGTCTATAACAGGATTAAAAAGGAAAACCCCGATTGGAGCGTGGCGCAGGTCTATCAACAGGCCTCAAACTGGGTGTCGCCGCCTGACGGGTTTGGCAGCGGCCATCAAGCAGGGGCGGCGGTTGATATATCGCTGGCCAAAAACGGCGTTGAACAGGATATGGGCACGCCTATGCAATCATTTGGCCCCATGACCAAAACCGATACACCGGTCACGGCACAACAGCGCGATAATCGAGACCTATTGGTTACAACATTGGCAGCACAAAGCATGGTCAACTATCCAGCCGAGTGGTGGCATTTTAGCTATGGCGACCGGCTTTGGGCAGAAATAACCGGATGTGACGCTGCATTTTTTGCCCCGACTGAGTGACACTAATTGCTGAATTTTTGATATCTAACTGCCCGGGCTGACAAAGGGCTGGGGCTTTTTATTAACTCTTTTTCAACACCCGCCGTCCCAGAAGTTCAGCAATCTGAACTGTATCTTCGGTAGATTTTTTGTCATTGTTTTAGGTGCCGCTGAATTGGTTGCTCAATGAAAAGCGGTCTGGACAGTTCTTCTAATTGCTTGTGTGCTGAATTCAACATTTTCGAAATGCCTTCCGAAATAGCTGCAACATTACGTTTCGTTAGGTTCAACCGACTGGTCATTCTGGGAATAGATGTGGCAGATTGCCCAAGGTTGTCAAACGCCTCAGCGGCTGTTTTGATGCCGTCAAGCATGTCAACTGTTGCTTCAACCATTCGATTATCGCTGCCTAAGTTTTCGCCCCCAAAAACAATAATAAACTTTCGAAAAGAGTCGATATGTTCTTCAAGCGAAAGCTGAAGTGGCGGAAGGATATTTTTTGATTCATCAACAAATTTTTCCATTTGCGCTGCCAATAAATTGATGACTTTTGTTTGTTTGCTTTTTTGTGGTGCGCCAGACTGGTTCAATTGGTTTAATTCGTCTGTTCTGTTTCGTGTATTCTCGTTTAATTCCATAATCAATTCTGTTACTGGTTTTAGGCTAACAACAACCTTGTTAGAAGCTCGCTCAAGGTTTTCTGCTGTCTCGATAAGCCCGTCTTCGACAATATCGGTATTGATGGAATTCAATTGCTCAAGTGGATCGATAACTCGGGTCTGTTTCAATTGAGGAGCGATTGCACTTGGTGTTTCCGTCAAATCATTGGTTGCATCAACATTTTTCTCGAACTCATCCAAAATCTTGGTGAGATGGCGCGCTATTTGCGTCCGAAATTCATCGGGAGAATCAAATGTCCCATGGATGCCATTGAAATCTGACTGTAACGATTTTTTGAAACGATCAACTTTTGCCAGTTGGCTTCCATCAATAGCACTTTTTGAGTTTCGGGCATCCTTAAAATAAAACAAGACTTCCAGTTTTTCAGGGGACTTTATTTTTGCGTCGTATGCGATTTGAAACTCTTCTTCTGTACCGGAGCCAGCATTATCGGTTGCTGTCCCAAATCTAGCGCACATAAATCCAAGAAAAATATCGTATTGCCCGATTGTGGCACTGTTGATAATTTCCTGAGGTTTTTGGCCATAGTTAGGCACCACATCATTTTCCCAAGTCAAGGTTTTGAGGATGGCAGAGGATCTGTGTGCGCGAAGCACGTTAATTTCGTCAACTACATCCAACACAATCTGCCGTTCCTCGGTAAGGTCGCCGGGGGAGGAGATAAATACTGTATATTCTGTTTTGATGTTAGGCATATGAATTCCAACTCAGATATTAGGGTAGCGAAGTCTAATACCTTAGTTGACCACTCAAAAACAACCCTAACGGAAATTAGTGAATGTTGCTTATGGGGGATTCTGCAAAAATCAGCCCTTTTTCAACACCCGCCGCCCCAGCAATTCAGCGATTTGCACCGCATTCAACGCCGCACCTTTGCGCAAGTTGTCCGACACACACCAAAGGTTAATACCGTTTTCAATCGTAGGATCCTGACGAATGCGGCTGACAAATGTCGCGTATTCGCCCACGCATTCAACTGGCGTGATATAGCCGCCATCTTCGCGTTTATCGATCACCAGAATACCGGGGGCTTCGCGCAAAATATCGCGGGCTTCGTCCTCATCCAAGAAATCCTCGAACTCGATATTGATCGATTCCGAATGGCCAACAAAAACCGGCACCCGCACGCAAGTTGCGGTGACCTTGATTTTGGGATCAACGATCTTTTTGGTCTCCGCAACCATCTTCCATTCTTCGCGGGTCTCGCCGCTATCCATAAATGCATCAATATGCGGGATAACATTAAACGCGATCTGCTTGGTGAAAATCTCAGGGTCGCGTTCCTGCCCCGGCACATACATGCCTTTGGTTTGCAGCCACAATTCATCCATCGCGGATTTACCCCCGCCCGAAACGGACTGATAGGTCGATACGACCACCCGTTTGATAGTGGCACGATCATGTAAAGGTTTTAGCGCCACAACCATTTGTGCGGTTGAACAATTCGGGTTGGCGATGATGTTTTTGTTTTTAACCATCTCGATATCGTCGGGGTTTACCTCGGGCACGATCAGCGGAATATCGGGGGTATAGCGATATAGCGATGAATTATCGATCACCACACAGCCCGCCGCCGCTGCTTTGGGCGCGTATTTTTTGGTGGCCTCAGACCCAATAGCAAACAATGCAATGTCCCAGCCTTTGAAATCAAAGACATCAAGGTCGGTGGTTTTATAGGTTTTATCGCCAAAATGACATTCCGAACCCAATGACCGGCGCGAGGCCAGCACTGCAAGCTCATCAACAGGAAATTCGCGCTCATCCAGAATTTTCAGGATTTCACGCCCGACACTTCCGGTGGCACCAACAACGGCGATTCGATAACCCATTTTAGTTCTCCGATTTTCGGGTGTTAACTGAAGCGGGGTTTAGGCGGTTTTTTCATTGAAGGAAAGGTCTTTAGCGTTGCAAGAAATACAGGTCAGTCTGCCAGCCAGACCGTCAAGCTGTTTTCCAGCGCCAAAAGCGCCTCAGAGTCGTTTTTCAGCCAACCCGCATTGCGATAAATCACCGTTTGATAAAAGAACGCCTGCGCGCCGCGTGCATAAAACCCCACTGGGTGCGGGTTGCCCAGTTTGCTTGGTTCAAGCCGCTGAATGATCTGGGCAACTACGTTTTCCTGATCATTACAACTGCGCAAAAACTGGCTTGTCCAACGCCCCTTTGGCAGGCTTGACTGGTTAAAATACAGGTTGGAAAAATCTTTGTTCTTGGCCAGAAATTCGAACCATGGCGTATAAAATTCAATCAGCGAACCTTGCTTGTTCAGCTCATTTAACCGCTCCATTTTTGCAATACCAACAGCGATCAGCAAGTTGGATTTATCGCCAAAATGTGCAAACACGCTGGCCTTCGACACCCCTGCCTTTTTTGCAATTTCTTCGGTTGTTGTGTTTTCAAAACCGTTCGCAGCGATCAGTTTCCGCGCGGCCTTGATGATGTTTTCTTGCGCGGTGCGGCTTCTGTTTTGGGTGTATTTCATCTGGCCTTGTAACAAATAACTTGACTGCGGTCAATTTATACCTACATAAACTTGACCATGGTCAAATAAAGGAACTACAATGTCTAAAATAGTTATTCTTGACGGTCACCCGTCGCAAAAATCTCTGAGCGATACGCTCGCCTTGGCGGCAGCCAAAGGTGCGCAAAATGCCGGACACGAGGTGAAAAAATTTCGGATATCCGAGATGAAATTCGAACCTGACCTGCTTAACGGCCACCATGTTGCGCAAACATTGGAAGCCGATATTGTCGCCTTTCAAGAGGCGCTGGTCTGGGCCGACAGCTTGCTTTTGGTGCACCCGCTTTGGTGGGGCGGCCCGCCAGCCAAGCTCAAAGCCTTGTTTGACCGCGCCTTGCTGCCGGATTTTGCTTTTCGGTTTCTGCCCGGAAAGGCTATCCCGGAAAAGCTGCTTGCCGGCAAATCCGCCCATCTGATCCTGACCTCGGATTCCCCGGCATGGTATTTGAAACGGCTGGCAAATGGCTGGGTAAAAACCCTTAATCAGCAAATTCTCGGATATTGCGGCTTTTCAAAAACCAAAGTGACCTATATCGGCCCTGTCCGCACGATGGATGAAAAAGCCCGCAAAAAAGCCAGCCAAACCGCGTCATCCCTGTTCAAATAGCGCTCATTTGGCGGTTTCCCCAGCGGGGACAACAATATATAGTGGTTCTGATCTTGGAATGTAAAAGGACAGAGCCATGCCAATAACCCCCGAGCAACAAGCTGAAATTGACGCACAGCGCGGCCAGTCGGCGCAAACCATGCGCGCCACCGTTCCGGGCATGGAACAACATCTCTATACCGCCCATAACGTGCTGGACCACGGGTTTGTGCGCGTTATTGACTATATGGGGGACGATTCCGCCATTTGCCAAGCGGCGCGGGTATCCTACGGGCGCGGCACCAAGGCGGTTAGCAATGACGAAGGCCTGATCCGCTATCTGATGCGCCACTGGCATTCCACTCCGTTCGAGATGTGCGAGATCAAACTCCATGTCAAACTGCCGGTATTTGTCGCCCGCCAATGGATCCGCCATCGCACCGCCAATGTGAACGAATACTCAGCGCGGTATTCGATTCTGGACCGAGAATTCTATATCCCCGCGCCCGACCACCTGAATGCCCAATCCGTGGTCAACAACCAAGGCCGAGGCGCGCTGCTGCAAGGCAGCGAGGCCGCGCGGGTGCTGGATATCCTGAAAACCGACAGCAACCGCTGTTATGATAATTACGAGGCAATGATCTCGGATGAAGGCCAAGATGGCTTGGCGCGGGAACTCGCCCGCATGAACCTGCCCGCCAATATCTATACCCAATGGTATTGGAAGGTTGATTTGCACAACCTGTTCCATTTTTTAAGGCTGCGCGCTGACCCCCACGCCCAATACGAAATCAGAGTATACGCCGAGACGATCTGCAAACTGGTGGCCGACTGGGTGCCAGCGGCCTATGGCGCGTTTGAGGATTACCGTCTGGGCGGCGCCCAATTCTCGGGGAAGGGGATGGACGTGTTGCGAAGAATGCTTAAAGGTGAGAAGGTAACGCAGGAAAGTTCCGGCATGAGCAAGGGTGAATGGCGGGAGTTGATGGGGAGTTTGGAGGCGGAACAAAAATGACTAATTGGCAGAAATGGTCAATTTGGAGTGTTATTGGGACCATATTCCTTCCGATAATTTCGAAGTTCGTTGAAACGCTATTTGAGCAATTTGGATGGTTTGATGACCCACAGTCAATTTTAGCTGTTGTTTTTCAAAAAATTGCACTTGTGTTTGATAACACAGGATACCAATTTATTACCATTTTCATAACCGGAATCCTCGCTGGGGCGTTTCTTTATCCGTTACTGATGAGTAGGTTCGGAGGAATTACTACTTACGATCTTGGTGTTGAACTTGAAAACCGTTATAATGACATACAAAGGAACGGGGAAAGTTTTGTGCAATCGGCCAGTCAACTTGCCACCAACCAGTCAAGTGCATTTTCTCTTACAGATATTTCACAGTTGCGTTCCACGTTCATCACGTTAAGAAAACGAGGGATAAAAACTCCAAGCATTCCGACGCCGTGCTCTATAGAATATTTAGCAAGATTAGGTTACTATTGTGCCACTATTTATTCTCTGCTCCAAGATAATCATTTGAAGGAAGCAAAGCGGGAAAGTAAGCGGTTATCGGCGGATTAAGCTCGAATTCTTAAGGGCGGCAATTGTAGGGTGCGTGGTCCCCACGCACCGCTCCTCAACCCCATACACAAATCTCAAAAATTACGCCCATTCCAACCCCATCGAAACGGTGCGTGGGGACCACGCACCCTACGGTTTTTTCATTAAATCTGGCGCTTGTTGTTTGGCCTTGTCGGTGCGTGGAAACCACGCACCCTACGCCCATTCTTTGGGTGCTGTGCCTAATTTCAAATCGCGATGGATTGACGAATATGGCCAATCACTTGGCTGTGCCACCAACCCGTGTTTAACCGGATTTTTCCAACAATATTCCATATGTGCCCGATAATCCCGTTCATCTCGAATATGGTGTTCCCAATACCGCCGCTGCCAAATGCCGCGCTCATTCCGCTTCAAATGGCTGGCCCGCAATTTCCCCGCCGCAACCTGCCGTGAAAACCGTCCCTTTATAACCCGCCACCGCGTCGCATAATCATCGTCACCCTCGGGTAAGGTAATCACCGTATGTAAATGGTCCGGCAAAACCACAATCGCATCAATCACGAATGGTCGGTCGGCTATTGTTCGAACAAACGCATCCCGCAACTTGTCGATTTCCCGCACCAACAAGTCAGACCCACGATCTGCCAAAGTCACCGTAAAGAAAATAGTCGCTGACGAAACCCTAGGACGCACATAATTCGGCATCCCATAAAAATCGCATAAAATTGTTAACAATCCATGTAGGGTGCGTGGTCCCCACGCACCGCTCCGAAATTCAAAGGTCAGCGCCCGACCCTAGGTGGGCATTCCCTCACTCAATTTCACACATAACACCCCCCAAACTCGCCAACATCCCGCCCTGCCGAAACGCTACAAAAGCGCCCTCCTGGGGGAAGGGTCGGGCGCTGCCCGGCGGTGCCGCCGGGTGAAAGGGGAAATCGAAATTCCGTAGGGTGGGTGCGAGCACCCACCCTACGGCCAAATCCCGCCACACGTTAACCTTTCAACGGCATATACAAAACTTATGGAAAACTTATACAAAAATTACACTTTTATCCGGCTATTCCCCCAAAAGGTTAACCTCGTAATTCTGCGTGCCCCAATCCCCAAGATTATCCTTGGCGACCACCAAAACCCGTGTCACCCCCTCGGGAATTTCCACACCGCCTAAACCCCGCGTAAAAGGCATTTCATTGACATGCGGATGCACCAATATACGGGTTCCCAGCTCCGCCCCGTCCGCATCCAAAATCCGCCAGCCATCAGCATAATGATCCCACCCCGTATCCGCGTGGCGCAGGGTCACATCAAACCGCCATGTATCGCCGGATTGGGTGGCGGTGACATCCAGCACCTCCACCTCTGACGCGGTGGCGGCTAAGGAAATAAGGGCGAAAAGGCTGGTCAGGATGTATTTCATGCCGCCACTATCCCCGTAATCCGCCCCAAAGCAAAGTCAATTCTGGGTGATACCCCAAGACAAGCCCGCGATAACCTGCTAGGCACGCAAAAACCACGAAAGCCTTGATATGCCCGTCCAGTTTGACAACAGTTTTGCCCGATTGCCCCCGCAATTTTTCAGCCCGCAACTGCCCACCAAAGTTGCAGCGCCAAAGCTGGTGAAATACAATAAAGAACTGGCGATGGAATTGGGTGTTGTGGACGATGACCTAACCCCTAACATGCTGGTAGGAAACGATATTCCGGTGGACGCCACCCCCATTGCCACCGCCTATTCCGGCCATCAATTCGGCGGTTTCTCCCCGCATCTTGGCGATGGTCGCGCGATATTACTGGGCGAAATCATCACCCCCAAAGAGGACCGGTTTGATCTGCAACTCAAAGGTTCCGGTAAAACCATGTTTTCACGAAACGGCGACGGGCGTGCCAATATCGGCGCTGTAATCCGCGAATATGTGGTTTCCGAGGCCATGCACGCCCTAAACATCCCCACCACCCGTGCGTTGGCTGCCGTGACCACAGGTGACATGGTGCAGCGTGAAACCGCCACCCCCGGCGCGGTTCTGGCGCGGGTTGCCAGCAGCCATATTCGGGTGGGCACATTTCAGTTCCATTATGCGCGCCGCGACAAAGACAGCCTGCAAACCCTGACCGATTACGTGATCAACCGGCATTATCCCGATGCTGACGGGCCAATCGAGATGTTGGCGCAAGTCATTGAAAATCAAGCCAAACTGGTGGCAAAATGGATGGGGGTCGGGTTTATCCACGGTGTGATGAACACCGATAATATGTCAATCTCCGGCGAAACAATTGACTATGGCCCTTGCGCATTTATGGATACTTACCACCCCGAAACGGTGTTCAGCAGCATTGATCGCAACGGCCGCTATGCCTATGCCAACCAGCCTAAAATCGCGCTGTGGAACCTCTCGCAACTGGCACAAACCCTTGTGCCGCTGGTGGGCGAGGCGGGTATTTCCGGTATCGAACAAGCCTTGGGCAGTTTTGACACGCTGTTCGCCAATGAATTTTCAAAGGTTTTTGGGTGCAAGCTTGGCTTGATGGGAGCAGCCCTGGGCGATGCAGCGCTGGTTGAAGATATTTTGATGATTTTGGCGGAAAGCAATGTCGATTTCACCCTGTTTTTCAGTCATCTAACTTCGCATGCAATAACCGAAGATGCCAGCAATGCGCGCGCATTGTTTGATGATCCGCGCGGTTTTGAGGATTGGCTGACCTGCTTGGAAACCCGTTCCGCCACGGCCCCGAAAGCTGAGCGTGTCAAGATGATGCAAGCCGCAAATCCGGTTTATATTCCCAGAAACCACCGCGTGGAACAGGTTATCGAGGCCGCCAATATTGGCGATTATGCACCGTTTGAAACCTTGCAGAGGGTGCTGTCAAAACCTTTTGAACGCAGGGCGGAATTTGATGCGTATGAACTGCCACCAAGACCAGAAGAAGTGGTGCGCGCGACATTTTGCGGCACATAATTATTAACGTCCGAATTCAATTGGCTAATTCTAACAGCGCCGTATACTGGCCTCTAGTTGCGTAGCAGCGCCACCTGAATTTCGAATGCAAACAGCTGAGGCTCAATTGAACACACCCGACTCGAATGACAAAATATACGATCTGTTTGTGATCGGTGGTGGCATCAATGGCTGTGGCATTGCGCGCGATGCTTCGGGGCGGGGGCTGTCGGTGGTTTTGGCTGAAATGAATGATCTTGCCTCAGCTACGTCTTCGGCCTCGACCAAGCTGTTCCATGGCGGTTTGCGGTATCTGGAATATTTTGAAATCGGGCTGGTTCGCAAGGCGCTTAAGGAACGCGAGGTTCTGCTGAGTGCCATGCCTCATATCAGTTGGCCGATGCGGTTTGTGCTGCCGGTGCATAAAGATATGCGGTTTGAGGGTGGCACGCCGACGTCAAAATTATTGGGGATATTCATGCCATGGCTGCGGGGGCGGCGACCAAACTGGCTGATCCGGTTCGGGTTGTTTTTATATGACAATATGGGCGGGCGAAAAATATTGCCGGGCACCAAGACCCTAGATTTACGCGCCGATGTGGCAGGCGGGCCGTTGCTGGAAAAATATCGCAAAGCCTATGAATATTCCGATTGCTGGATCGAGGATTCAAGGTTGGTGGTATTGAATGCGCGCGACGCCGAAATCCGTGGCGCGCGGATTATGACCCGAACCAAAGTGATCTTGGCAGAACGGGTTGATGACATCTGGCATTTGACGCTGGAGGACCAGCGCAGCGGCGAAGCTTCGGTTATTAAAGCCAAAATGCTTGTGAATGCGGGTGGCCCTTGGGTTGAAGACATCATCCGTAACACCGCAGGCATCAATAATTCTGCTGGTGTTCGGCTGGTGCGGGGCAGCCATATTGTTACGCGCAAACTGTTTGACCATGACAAATGTTATTTTTTTCAGGGCAGCGACGGGCGGATCATTTTTGCCATTCCTTATGAAACCGATTTCACCCTGATCGGCACCACCGATGCGGACCATGCGGATGTAAATACCAAACCTGAATGCACCGACGCCGAGGCGGATTACCTGCGTAAATTTGCCAGCGAGTATTTCAAAAAACCGGTTTTGCCGGAGGATATTGTCTGGAGCTATGCCGGTGTGCGCCCGCTTTATGATGACGGGGCCAGTTCTGCCACAGCGGCAACGCGCGATTATGTTTTGACATTGCGTGCTGACAATGGCGCGCCGTTGCTGAATATTTTTGGCGGCAAAATCACCACCTATCGGCGCTTGGCGGAAGCCGTGATGGAAAAGGTTGCACCGTATTTTCCTGACCTGAAAGACAAATGGACCGCAGGCGTTGCTCTGCCGGGGGGCGATTTTCCGGTGGACGGGGTTGATGTGTTGATTGACAGGCTGAAATCCGAGTTTAATTTTCTGGATGATTTCTGGGCAAGGCGATTAGTCAGGGCCTACGGCACATTGGCGTTTGAAGTGTTGAAAGGCGCAAAAACGGCGGATGATCTGGGGCAGAATTTTGGTGCTAGCCTGAGTGAACAGGAAGTGCGTTGGTTGATGGCCAATGAATATGTGCAAACGGCGGAAGATGTGATCTGGCGGCGTTCAAAATTGGGGCTGCGGTTGAGTGAGGGTCAGAAAGCTGAATTGACTCAGTGGTTTGCAAGGAAGCCGGGGGGCTAGCCCCCCGGACCCCCCAGGATATTTTTGCAAAATAGAAATTAAGGAAGAGTGGTAGGGTGGGGTTTCACCCCACCACTACTCCTCGTAATCCTCAAGTGGCGGGCATGTGCAAACTAAATTCCGATCACCATAGGCGTTATCTACCCGATTAACCGGTGGCCAGTATTTATCAACCCGAAACGCCCCGGGGGGGTAACATGCTTGTTCGCGGGTATAGACGCGGTCCCAATCCCCGACCAGATCCTCAACCGTGTGGGGGGCGTGGTGCAGGGGGCTGTCTTCATATTTGATTTTACCGTTTTCGATGTCTTTGGCCTCGGCCGCGATGGCCAGCATGGCGGTAATAAAACGGTCGATCTCGGCTTTTGGTTCTGATTCTGTGGGTTCAACCATTAAGGTGCCCGCCACGGGCCAGCTCATGGTCGGGGCGTGAAAACCGCAATCCATGAGGCGTTTGGCGATGTCATCCACGGTGACATGGGCGCTTTCCGCAAGTGGGCGGGTGTCGAGAATACATTCGTGGGCTACACGGCCTTTGTCGGATTTGAACAGGATATTATAAGATTGAGACAGGCGTGCCGCCATATAATTGGCGTTCAATATAGCAATTTTGGTGGCTTGGGTCATGCCCGCACCGCCCATCAGCAGGATATAAGCCCATGAGATCACAAGGATGGAACCGGAACCAACAGGGGCCGCAGAAACAGGTCCAATGCCGTTAGTGTCGTTAGGATCACC
>QIGK01000021.1 GCA_003228875.1 Rhodobacterales bacterium | reverse complement strand
ACCCCACCTTCACAATAAGACCGCCGATGAGGCTTTCATCCACGGTCACATTCACTTTGACAGTTTTGCCAATAGATTTCTTTAGCGCACTAGCCAGCGCTTTGCTTTGGATCTCGGTCAGCTTTTTGGCGGATTGGACCTCAGCGGTAACCTCACCACGATCATCAGCGGCAAGCGCTTTGAAGCACAAACAAACGCCGGTTGGCAGCCATCAGGGCGACGGTGTTTGACACCTCGGGCCCCAGACCCATTTTCTTGGTGATCGCAGCCAAAACAGCAGCCTGTTCATCGCGTGAATAAATAGGCGAGGCCATAACGCTTTGCAAATCCGCGCTTTCATTCAGCGCTCCTTGCAGCGAATCAAGGTCTGCCTCAACAGCGGCGATAATACCCGCGTCTTTTGCGATCTCGAAAAGCGCGGTCGCATAACGGCCAGCGGCCCCTGCGGTTAAAGTAGCTGATGCAGACACAAACACCCCTTTGTCCTTACGCCACACCAAAGCGGCGCAGCAAAACCCGTCGGAAAATTGTTAGTCACATTTCCGTTGAAATCGGCGCGGTAATAGCAGAGGAATTTGCTTGTTGCAAGTCAGGAGCAGATTCTTGCCACCCAAAGTTTTATAATGCAGTTTCAAACTCTTACCCCATAAATTTGCCTGAGTGCGACGCTTTGGACTGGCATTTTTTTCGTTTTTTACCACCAAGGCACAAGGATTCCGCCAATTCCGTTCAAAATGGTGGGGTGGAACCCCACCCTACGGGTTATTATTGCAGCGTTTTGACCCTTGACCGAATCCCGTAGGGTGCGTGGTTTCCACGCACCGTTTGTGGTTGGGTTGGCGGTGCGTGGAAACTACGCACCCTACATTTCGCGGTTATTCACCGGCTTTGGCTTTGGCCGCGCTAACCCCGACAATATTTCTACCTGTCCGCGCACCGCCTCGCGCAACCCACTTGGTGGCACCGCGTAAACCTGTTTGCTGACCTCAAGCAAAATTGCACCTGCCATAAACTTTGGCCCCATAGCCCGCCCGCGTTTTTCCCAAAATGGCGCGGATTTCAGCCAGATTTTTTTATTGCTCGGCGGCGCATAAAGCGCCATGCGGTGGCTTTCATATTGAAATCGGTGGCGACGCAAATAGGTATCCAACTGGCCAACACTATAAGGCCGTCCATAGCCAAATGGCGTAATATCTCGCCGCGCCCAGATACCGCCGCGATTGGGCACAATAAATATCACGCGGCCGCCCGGGGCCAATGTGCGGTAAATCTCTGCCAGCAAAGCATCGGGCATTTCGCAGGTTTCCAAACCATGGGCGATAATCAGGCGGTCAAAGAACCCTGCGGGAATCGGCCAGAAAGTTTCCTCAACCAAAGTTGACAGATTGGCACCGCCGGGGGGCCAGTGCATCACCCCTTGCTGGCCAGGCATCAAGCTTAATACTTTGCTGGATTCCTTTAGGAATGGCCGCAACATCGGCGCGGCAAAGCCAAAACCGCCTAACATCATGCCTTTGGTTTCGGGCCACATGTCACGCAACGCAGCTTGCATTGAGCGCTGCACCGAACGGCCAAGTTTGGTGCGGTAATAAAACGCCCGCAGATCGACAACATCCAGATGCATTGCATCTCCTGATTTTATACGCCAGAGTTTGCCCCGAAAAGGAGACCAGATTATGACCGCCGAAATCCTAACCATTCCGTGCCGCGCGGACAACTATGCATTTTTGATGCGATGTTCGGAAACCGGAACCGTTGCCCTGTTTGATGCGCCCGAGGCTGCGCCAATACTGGCGGCTTTGGCTAAAAAGGGCTGGAATCTCGATCTGGTTTTTTTGACCCACCACCACCCAGACCATGTTGAAGGGCTGGCGGGAATACAGGCCAAACATGCCCCCCAAATCATCGGGGCCAAGCTGGACAGACACCGCTTGCCGCCAATGGACATCGAAGTGGTCGAAGGCGACACCGTTAGCGTCGGCAACCTGAAAGGCATGGTTTATGACGTTTCGGGCCATACAATTAACCACGTCGCGTTTTGCTTTGACGGTGCGATGTTTACCGGAGACAGCCTGATGGCGCTGGGCTGTGGACGCATATTTGAAGGCACAATGCCAATGATGTGGGAAAGCCTTGCAAAACTGGCCAGCCAGCCCGCCGATACGATGGTTTATTCGGGGCATGAATATACCGAAGCCAACGGGCGCTTTGCAATCACGATTGAACCGGATAATAGGGATCTGCAAGCCCGCATTACCGATATTGCCGAAAAACGCAGCCAAGGCATCGCCACCGTGCCGTCACTGCTGGCGCTGGAACTGGCCACCAACCCGTTTTTGCGGGCCGGAACAGCGGAGCGGTTTGGAGAGATCAGGGCTGCGAAGGATCGATTTTAGTTCTCCCGCAGTGAATTATCCCTCCAAGGTCGCCTTCACATCTGCCCATAAAACTACGACTGTATCACCTAAGTATTCACCTAGAAAATGCGTAAATATTGGTTTTTCAAAATACCAGCTTTTTCGGTCAAAACCCACAAAACGATCAAAAATTATTGGCTCATCCGATGTATCCAGTTTTTGTCTGCCAAGCACATCATATACAGCCTCCCCATTTGATCCCGCGACCGTAATCCTATGCGTAGGCAGCCTATTTGGATATAGAACTCTCGAACTTGCACCATTGCAATCGGCCCCATCACCATATGACTCAAGAATAAATTCATTTGCTGGAAATGCCCCTTCAACAATCATTTCCCAATTAGCTTGCAGCCAATCAATTTGAAGAGAACCGGTTTTGTCTGAATCAAAAAGTGGCTGCATGGTTTGCCACGAATTATTCAAGAATTTGATGAAGATATTTAGCCGATGGTTAATATCTTCTGTCAATAGCTGATCCACTTAAATTTCCCTTCATCCAAGCATCAATCTCAAATTTCAGCATGGCGGCCCGAGACTAAGCCGCTCTATGCTTCAAACGGGTCGATCGGTTCCCAGTCGTCATCCATTTCATCTGGGTCGATGGGCACCACATATTCGTTGGTTTCATCGATGGTTTCTCTGGTCATTACTTTGGATATCTCGGCATTTGGAAAGGCGTTTAACGCGGCAATCACCAACCCATGTTCCAGCGCTTGTGCGTGCAGGCTGACCACAGTTTCGGCGTTTTTCTCGGCTATGGTCTGTCCACCGCCCGATTGCACCACCGATACCGCCCAGCGCGTGCCTGTCCAGTTTTGCAGGCGCGCTGACAAGCGGCCAGCAAATTCAGCCGGCGCATCCTCGGTAGGCTGAAATTCGATCAATCCGGGTGCATAGCGCACCAGCCGGACATATTTTTCAACCTCGACCATCAATTGCATGTCGCGCCTTGCGCGGATCAGATCAAGCACGTCTTCAAATTCAACAAACCGTTGCAGGGCTTCAGATTGCGGCGCTAAAGCAGCCATTGTATTGCCGCCACTGCCCGCCATCGCTTTTGGGCCTGAGGGCTTGGCGCTTGGCGGGGCCGGTGCTGCGGCAGCAGCCGGTTGCGGAGTGTTTTGCAATTTCCGCACTAATTCTTCGGGGCTTGGCAGATCGGCAATATGGGTCAGTCTAATGATGGCCATTTCGGCAGCCATCATGGCATTAGGCGCAACGGAAACTTCTTCCAGCGCTTTTAGCAGCATTTGCCACATCCGCGTCAGGGCACGCATTGGCAGGCCTGCCATGATTTTGCCGCGCTCGCGTTCATCAGGCGAAACCGTCGGATCATCCGCCGCCTCGGGCGATATTTTTACCACGCTGATCCAGTGAGTAACCTCAGCCAGATCGCGCAGCACCGCCAGCGGGTCGGCGCCCTCAGAATATTGGCCGGAAAGCTCTGCCAATGCGGCCGCCGCGTCGCCTTTCATAATCAAGTCAAACAGGTCTAACACGCGGCCCCTGTCGGCAAGGCCAAGCATAGCACGCACCTGTTCAGCCGATGTTTCGCCACCGCTATGGGCCATGGCCTGATCAAGCAGGGACAGCGCATCGCGCGCGGAACCTTCCGAGGCCCGAATGATCAGCGCCAAGGCATCCTCGGCAATTTTTGCACCCTCTTTGGCAATAATGTCATGCAGAAATACCGTCATGGTTTCAGGTTCAAACCGGCGCAGATCAAACCGTTGGCAACGCGATAACACCGTCACCGGAACCTTGCGAATCTCGGTGGTGGCAAAAATAAATTTCACATGTTCGGGCGGTTCTTCCAGCGTTTTTAACAGCGCGTTAAATGCGCTGGTCGACAACATGTGAACCTCGTCAATGATATAGACTTTGTAACGGGCCGAGGCCGCGCGATATTGCACCGAATCGATGATCTCACGAATATCGCCAACCCCTGTGCGCGATGCCGCATCCATTTCCAGCACATCCACATG
Source organism: Rhodobacterales bacterium (assembly GCA_003228875.1). Classification (GTDB taxonomy): domain Bacteria; phylum Pseudomonadota; class Alphaproteobacteria; order Rhodobacterales; family Rhodobacteraceae; genus UBA3077. The sequence goes on along the minus strand of QIGK01000021.1, from coordinate 13,022 downwards.
CCGCCCCGCCGCGATAGAAATACAGGCATCACATTGCCCACAAGGCTCAATCGTCGGGCCGCCCTTGCCGTCCACGCCAACACAATTCAGACCTTTGGCAATGATGCGCGCCGTGGTGGTTTTGCCGGTGCCGCGTATCCCTGTCATAATAAACGCATGGGCAATCCGATCAGCCTCAAACGCGTTTTTCAGGGTTTTGACCATGATGTCCTGACCATACAGGTCTTTGAACGTCTCGGGACGGTATTTGCGCGCCAACACCTGATAGGCGGCGGGTTTTTCGGTATCGCTTATTGTGTCGTTCATTTTTTATCGCCCCAGGTGATGTCGCAGAGTTTAGGCGAGCGCGCAGAGCAACTCAAGCCGCTTTGCACTCCGATTTTGGCTGAGGCAGGACCCATTACGCCTTCACACCAGTGCAAAACGCGTGAGATATCAGTGGTTGGGGCGCGCCGGATAAAATGGTTACCTTTTCAAGCTGGTCAAGCCGTTGAAATGAAGCGGGTTTAACCCCCATAAGACAGGTAGCGTGGGAGTAATAGATCCCGACCCAAAGCGCTAAGCCAAAGCCGAGCGAAGCGAGGCCATGCCCGTATGGGCGTGGTCTTTTTTGTGCGCAAGCACAAGAAAGACCGCGTTCTACGGGAGCGTTGCGTGCAAAAAAGACTGCCCTCTGCCAGGCGACACCATTGCTGGCGCAATGGGCCGCTGACACTCGGGCGGTGGCCTCGCTACGCTCGGTTTCCGGCCTGCGATTATGGTTTTGCGTGATCTTTTCGATTTAGGGTCAGGACCCATCAATCCATCCGCGCTCGTTTCATTTTTGCACGGGCGCGGCCACCAGAATAAACCTTGTTGGTTTTTTTGTTGCGCGCCCGGGTTTCCGAAGTAGATTCGGTATTACGGGTATCTTCGCGTTGCAGTTTTTGCCAGCGATTCAAACGGTTGGCGTCCAGCCTCCCTGCCTGAATTTCAGCCTGCACCGCACAACCCGGTTCGGAATCGTGGGCGCAATCGTTAAATTTACACAGGGATGCCAGTTTGATAATATCGTCAAACACCATATCCACACCTTCGCGCACGTCATATAATCGCAAGGCCCGCATGCCGGGCGTATCAATCAGCCAACCGCCTGAAATCATCTGATACATAGAGCGCGCCGTGGTGGTATGTTTGCCTTTGGCATCTTCTTCGCGGATGTCTTGGGTTAGAATATCCTGTCCGGTCAGGGCAATGGCCAAGGTGGATTTCCCCACCCCCGAAGACCCGACCAATGCCACGGTTTGGCCAGCACCGCACCACTGCGCCAAATGTTGCTGGGCATCGGTTGATGTGGCATTCAGGGTCACCACCGCATGGCCCGGCATTTCGCGAGCCGCGTCATCCAGATATTTTTGCGGGTCATTGCACAGGTCTTGTTTGGTCAGCACCAAAACTGGCTCCACATCGGCCTGATGGGCCAAGGCCAGATAACGCTCCAACCTTGCGGGGTTAAAATCTGCGTTGCAGGAAGAAACGATAAACAGCGTGTCGATATTGGCGGCAATTAGCTGCGTGACATAATCTTTGCCTGCCGCGCGACGTTTGATCTCAGATTTTCGATCCAGCACCCGCAGCGGAGAACAGGTTTCAATATCAATCAACAACCAGTCACCAACGGTGATACCTTGTTCGGCCAGCAAACCGGTGATCGGCACCTTTTGCGCGCCCCCCTCGCCCAACGCATCCAGCGTGTTGCGCTGCACTTCGGTTACACGCAATGGCGTGGTTTCACTGCATTCTTCAGGAGATAATTGCGATTGGTAAAATTGACCCCAGCCGAGTTCGGTCAGGGAATAAGTTTGTTCAGTCATGTGAATATAGCCTCGATAAATATCTGACGCCCCTTTTGGCGGGTTGCAAAAGGGTGGATTTCATCGGAAGCGGTTGGATATGACTATCCGCGCGTCCGGAGGGTTTTTGATACAATCATAACGTCCTCCTGCTGTCATATAAGGTGAGAGGCTGGACAACGACCCAAACGGGACTCGTTATGGCTGCTTCCTTCCGGATCTGACCAGGTTGGCGAGGCGTCCGCCCGCGCCAACCTCTCAAGCGATATATATGGCGCAGAACAAGCTGGGTCAATGGGGGCAAACGGTCTATTCGTCTATATCGCGCAGGGCTTCTTCGATGAAGTCAACGGGGTCAACGGTAAAATTCTGATACAGTTTAAAATGTTGTGTATCGCGATAGTCTACTTTTTCAAAGCCATGCCGCGTAACCTCCAGAACAGTCGCCCCGGGTAATGCCATCAATATTGGTGAATGTGTCGCCATGATAACCTGTGATATTTCCGACATTTGAATGCGATTCAATATGCGCAGCAATTCTAATTGTCGCTTTGGCGAAAGCGCGCTTTCCGGCTCATCCATAAAATAAATCCCTTGACGCATCATACGTTCTTCAAAAAGCCGGATAAAGCCTTCGCCATGTGACCATGACAGAAAGTCGGGCTTGATGGAGTTAACATCGTCCAAATATCTAGCGACAGAAAAAAATGTTTCTGCGCGGAAAAACCACCCGTTTGTTACTTTGGGCAGCCAACCTGCACGCAATGAATCAGCCAGCAGGCTGCCGCTTTTGTCAATCGCGCGTTCATGGTCGACGGGCCTATAGCCTTTTCCACCTCCGGCCTCATCATAGCCGCTGATTGCTGCTATTGCCTCAATAAACGTTGACTTACCTGTGCCGTTTTCGCCAACAATAATGGTTATCGGAGTTGTGAATTGCAGTTCAAAACTATCATCGCGAAGCCAAGGTAAGTTAAACGGATACCCCTCTTTTCCATCCAATCCGTTTGGCCGCAAAACAACTTGCTTCAAAAATGGTGAAGGCAGCTTTGTGCTGTTATTTCGACGCACCATATGCAACCCTGTTTGCAATTGAATTTTGTGCAACCTTAAGGCAAATGTTGCGTATAAATCAAATTGAAGGTTTCAAATGAATCAAAATATCACCTTCAGCGGCGGCACTCTGGACCGCGCGGCGCATTTGCGCAGTGACCCCGAGGCGCTGGGTGCCTTGCAGACCAAACCAAACAGCCGGTTCATGGTGCTTTGGCGTGGGAAATTGCTGATTGATTTTGGCGATGCCGCAAAAATTGTCTGGATGCAGCCAACCGCAGAAATACTGAACGAAGCAAAAGCGGACCCGATTTTTCTGGGTTTGCAAGACGGCGCAGCGCGGTTTGCGTTGGATATTTCGGGCTGGACCCCGACCGAGGCAACAGTCGATGCCGATTCCGCCATTATGGACGAAAGCAAGCAGCATTTTCCCGGCCTGCCTGATCAATTCTGTTTTGCAGATTTGCGCGCAATCATGGGGGAAATAAGCAGTGCTGATGCGGGGGATGCCGCAACTGCAAAAGGCATTTTTGAGTGGCATCAAAGCCATCGGTTTTGTGCAAATTGCGGCACAAAAAGCCATGTGATTAATGCCGGCTGGCAACGCCAATGCCCAGATTGCAACCGTCAGCATTTTCCGCGCACCGATCCAGTGGTGATAATGCTGGTCACCCGTGGCAATAATGTTTTACTGGGCCGATCACCAAATTGGCCTGAAGGCATGTATTCCCTTTTGGCGGGATTTATGGAACCTGGCGAAACCATTTTTGAAGCAGTGCGGCGCGAAGTTTTTGAAGAATCCGGCATCAGGATTGGCGAAGTTGAATACCTGACAGACCAGCCTTGGCCTTTCCCGTCATCCTTGATGATCGGTTGTCGTGCTGAGGCCCTGACCCAAAAAATTACCCTCGATCCAATAGAACTGGAATCCGCCATCTGGCTTAGCCGCGAAGACGCATTGGCAAGCGTCAATGGCAGTAATTCCGCTGTGCAACCGGCACGAAAAGGCTCTATCGCGCGTTTCTTGCTGGACCACTGGCTGGATGATACATTAGATTAACTTTTTTACCCTAGAGACACGATATGAAATTTGATTATAAAACAACAATTAATGTTCCCGTGGAATACGCATTTGCCCGCTTGACCGATTTTGACAAATTCGAAAAAGAAGGCTTTGGTAATATTTCAAAATTCACCCCGGTTGGCGACATCAGCGCGCCCAACATTGGCGCAAAATGGAAAGTCCGGTCCGAATTTCAAGGCCGCCAGCGCAGTTATGCGTTGCAATTACGCAAGCTGGTCGCAAACGAAACCGTGGTTCTGGGCAACGGGTCTGACAAATTTGACGTTGAGGCCTGTTTTGGGTTGTCAAAAATGGATAGCACCAAGACCAATTTCACCTTTGAACTAAACGCCAGTGCCAAAACCATCACCGGACGTTTGATCATGCAAACCATGCAACTGGCCCGAAGCCGCATCGAAAAAAAGCTGAGCGCTGATTTTGATGCGATGCGCGACCGGATGGAAGCCGAATACCACAGCACCAACCGCGCGGCCCAAAGCCAAGCCTAACCCAATATTTATCAGGCCGAGCACCGCGAGGCCATGCCCAAAGGGAAGTGGCGCGTTGCGCCAGCAACACGCCACTGGACTGCGGGAGCCTATCTTTTTTTACAAGTTGGGCCAGGCCTTAACGCAACCGGATTCGATCAACTGACGCTATCGCGAAATTCGTTTGAGGGATAAACCCCCAGAACCCGCATCGAAGACGTGAAATATTTCAACTCCGCCAAGGCGCGCTTAACTGCTGGATCGTCGGGATGGCCTTCGATATCCGCGTAAAACTGCGTGGCGGTAAAGCTGCCATTAACCATATAGCTTTCCAGCTTAACCATATTCACCCCATTGGTGGCAAACCCGCCCATGGCTTTGTAAAGCGCGGCAGGAATATTGCGCACTTGAAAAACGAGGGTGGTCATAATGGTGCCACTGTCTTGGCTGGCCCATTGTTTTTGCGGCGCACAAACCAGAAATCGCGTGGTGTTATGGGCGTTGTCCTCGATATGGCGGGCCAACACATCCAGCCCGTAAATCTCGGCGGCCAGTTCTGACGCCAGCCCGCCTATTTCCGGATCAGCCCGTTCAGCGACCATGCGGGCGGAACCCGCTGTATCAGCCACCGATTCTGAACTAATATTATGTTGCTTCAAAAACTTGCGGCACTGGCCCAGCAAAACCGGATGGCTTTGGGCGGTTTTGATGTCCGATAGCTGGCTGCCCTTAACCCCTAAAAGATTGGCATGCACCCGCACAAAATGTTCGCCAATAATATGCAGGCCCGATTCGGGCAGCAAGGAATGAATATCGGCAACCCGGCCATAGGTCGAATTTTCGACAGGCAACATGGCAAAATCAGCGCGCTGGTCAAGAACCGCTGCAATTGCACCTTCAAAACTGTGGCAAGGCAGGGCTTTTGCGTCTGGCATCACCTCGTTACAGGCCTGATGGGAATAGGCGCCCGGCTCTCCTTGAAAGGAAATCGTCTTGGTCATGGTCAATTTTCCTTAATACGTCGTTTCGTCGCGCTTTCTATACCTTGATTTCGCGGTTGAATAGCGGCTAAAACCGATTTGATGAATTAGAGTTGGGCTTGACCCGTTTGCAAACAAGGTAGCTGCACCTATGAATACTATGTTTTATACCAAAATCCTCGCTGGCGTTTGTGGTTCGCTTTTAATCTTGCTTCTGGTGAAATGGGCGGCAGATTCATATTTCTTTCCTTCAGCCGGATCAAGCCACGGCGAAGAAGTCGCGGCCGCTTATGAAATAGAAGCCGAAGACGACGGCAGCGCCGAAGAAGTTGTCGAAGTGCCATTTGCGGAATTGCTGGCCGTGGCCAATGTTGACGCGGGCAAACGTAATTTTGGTAAATGTGCCGCTTGTCATAAAATCGACGCAGGTGAGAACGGCATCGGACCAACAATGTTTGAAATCGTTGGCCGCGCCCAAAACAGCAGCGATTTTTCTAATTATTCCGGCAACATCCCGAACGGGACATGGACCGTTGAAGAATTAAACGCCTTTTTGAAAAGCCCCAGAGCTTATGCGCCGGGCACAACCATGGGCTTTGCAGGATTTTCAAAAGAGACCGATCGCGCCAACATAATTGCTTATCTTGCCACGCTGTAACACTGCGAATATCGCCTTTTTCAAACCACGCCTGATCTTCAGGCGTGGTTTTTTGCTTTTCACGGCCTGATCACGCAATCGCGCCTTGTTTTGTTTGATATTCCGGCTACCATCATTGAGGCGACAAACAGGAGCAAGCCATGAACAGCCATACCCGCACAAGAACCAATGTGATCGCCCGTAAAAACGCGCCAAACTGGATGATTTTCGGGATATTTGCGCTGGCGACGGTTTTTACCATTCTTGCAGGGGTCAGCCGTGCGCAGGAAGACACCACCATCAGCCACGGGATCTCAAAATTTGGAGAGTTGAAATACGATGCTGATTTCGCCCGACTTGATTATGTTAATCCAGATGCGCCTTTTGGCGGCGAATTTTCCACATGGGCGTTTGGCACTTTTGATTCGATGAACCCCTATATCACCAAAGGTTCTGCCGCGGGCAGCAGTAGCATTTTTATTGAATCATTGATGACTGGCACCGCAGATGACACCGGTTCGGTTTACGGGTTAATCGCACAAACCATTGAATACCCCGAAGATCGTTCATGGGCGATCTTTAATCTGCGCACCGATGTTACGTTTTCCGACGGCACGCCGGTAACCGCATCAGACGTTGTTTTCACCCATAATGTTTTTCTCGAAAAAGGCATCCCGTCTTATCGCGCGATTGTCGGCGCTGAAATTGCCAGTGTTGAGGCGCTTGACGATTATACAGTCAAATTCACTTTCACCGCGCCGTCAATTGGCAATGACAACCTGTTATTGGCAGCCGGAACACTGGTGCTTTCACAAGCCCAATTTGCCGACCGCGATTTTGCTGAATCCACCCTTGATCCAATTCTGGGCACCGGCCCTTATATTTTGGATGAACTGGATGTCGGCAAGCGCCTGACCTATCGTTACAACCCCAATTATTGGGGCGCTGACCACCCGTTGAATGTTGGCCAGAATAATTTTGAGTATATCCGCTTTGAATATTACGCAGATTCTACCGCTGCATTTGAGGGGTTCAAGGCTGGTCAATACCGGTATCGCAACGAAAATTCTTCGCAAAAATGGGCGCAAGATTACACATTTCCGGCGGTGGAAAACGGCTGGGTAGTGACCGAAGAACTGGCCAACGGTAATATCGGCCAAGCGCAGGGGTTCTTTTTCAACCTGCGCCGCGACAGGTTTTCAGACCCTCGCGTGCGCGAAGCCATTGGCATGGCGTTTAATTTTGAATGGTCAAACCGGACCTTGTTTTTTGGGCTATATACGCGCGTAGATTCATTCTGGAAAAATTCCCCGCTTGAGGCCATCGGCGACATTCCGGCGGATGAACTGGCCATTCTGGAACCTTACCGCGACCAACTGCCCGAAGCAGTATTTGGCGAACCTGTTTATTCCCCGCCTGTTTCAGGCGAAAACCAGATTGACAGAAGCGTCATTCGTGCCGCTGGAAAATTGCTGGACGACGCCGGCTGGACGATTCAGGACGGGGTGCGTAAAAACGCAGATGGTGAACAACTAACTGTTGAATTCATGAATTATTCACCTACATTTGATCGCGTTATCAACCCCTATATCGAGAATCTGGAACGGCTGGGCATCAGCGCCACAAACGACCGGATTGATACGGCCCAATATACCGAACGCCGCCGCAGTTTTGACTTTGATGTGATGATCACCAGCTATGTCAATTCTTTAACGCCGGGCCTCGGCCTACGCCAATATTACAATTCCGTAAACGCCCAAGTGCCGTCGCGCAATGTTGTAGGATTGGAAAATGATGCCATTGACGCTTTGGTTGAAAACATCCTCAAAGCAACCAACCGCGATGAACTTAACCTGCGCACCCGCGCGCTGGACCGTGCTTTGCGCGCAATGCACATCTGGATCCCGCAATGGTTCAAAGATGTCCATACCGTGGCCTATTGGGATGTCTATGAACACGGCGATGTAACGCTGGCACCCTTTGCGTTGGGCGCAAATAGCTGGTGGTGGTATTCTGAGGAAAAAGCCGCAAGGCTGGCCGCTGAAGGCGCGCTTTGATCTGATGGGAGCCTATATTTTCCGTCGGCTCCTGCTGATCATTCCGACATTACTGGGCATCATGGCGATTAACTTCGCCCTGATCCAGCTGGTGCCGGGCGGGCCAATTGAGCAAATAATTTCTAATCTGGAAAGCGGCTCTGAAACCTTTGATCTGTTAGGCGGTTCCAGCGCTGATGCAGGCATAAGCAACGCGGATGACACGGATATCGGCAGCTATCAGGGACGGCGCGGCCTGCCCGACGATTTTATTAAAGAACTAGAAATACAGTTTGGGTTTGACAAACCGCCCCTGACGCGGTTCTGGATTATGCTGAAAAAATATGCCGTGTTTGATTTTGGCGACAGCTATTTCCGCTCCATTTCAGTGCGCGACCTGATTTTTGAAAAAATGCCGGTGTCAATTTCGTTGGGGCTTTGGTCAACGCTTATTGCTTATCTCATCGCCATTCCGCTGGGCATCAAAAAAGCAGTGCGCGATGGCAGCCGCTTTGATACTTGGAGCACTGCAATTCTGGTGGCAGCCTATGCCATCCCCACCTTTTTGTTTGCGGTGGTGCTGGTGATATTATTTGCCGGTGGCTCATTTTTGCAGATTTTCCCACTGCGCGGTCTGACCTCAGACAATTTTTCGGAATTGTCCGTGATTGGCAAAATCGGAGATTATTTCTGGCATCTGGCTTTGCCGATACTGGCCATGGGCATCGGCAGTTTTACCACGCTTGCCCTGTTGACCAAAAACTCATTTATGGATGAGATTCGCAAACAATATGTGATTACGGCCCGCGCCAAAGGCCTGCCGGAAAAGCGTATTCTTTACGGGCATGTGTTTCGCAATGCCATGCTGATCATCATTGCCGGATTTCCGGCGATCTTTATCAGCGTATTTTTTGGCAGTTCCTTGTTGATTGAAACCATATTTTCGCTTGATGGTTTGGGGCGACTGGGGTTTGAAGCAGTATTAACCCGCGATTATCCGGTGATTTTTGCGACGCTTTATTTCTTTACCCTGTTGGGATTATTGGTAAAAATCCTGTCTGACATCACTTATGTCTGGATTGACCCGCGTATTGATTTTGGTAACCGTCAATCATGAAGCTTACAAACCTGCACAAACGCCGCCTTGCCAATTTTCGCGCCAATCGCCGTGCCTATTGGAGCCTGTGGATTTTTGGTGTGCTGTTTATTCTGTCGCTTTTTGCCGAATTCATCGCCAATGACCGGCCCTTATTGGTGTCGTATCGCGGCGAATTATTCATGCCGGTTTTCAACACCTATACCGACCAGCAATTTGGCGGCGATTTCCTGACCGAAGCCCAATACCATGATGCCGACATGCAATGCCTGATCAGAACCGGCGGGCTAGAGGCTTGTTTTGATGACCCGATGGGCATTTACGAAGATGCCGCTGACGGGGTGATTGGCGGCACTGAAATTAACAAAGGCTGGATGATCTGGCCGCTGGTGCCTTATAGCTTTAACACCGTTGATACCCGAAATGTGCAAACCGCGCCCGGCCCGCCGGACAAGTTCCATTGGTTTGGCACCGATGATCAAGCAAGGGATGTTGGCGCGCGCATCATTTACGGGTTCAGAATATCCATTCTGTTTGCGCTGGTGGTAACGGTGCCATCGGTCATCATCGGCATTTCGCTGGGTGCCGCACAAGGGTATTTTGGCGGCATGTTTGACCTGTTTTTCCAACGATTTACAGAAATTTGGGGATCAATCCCGATGCTGTATGTGATCATATTATTGTCCGCCCTGTTCACGATGAATTTCTGGATATTATCGGGATTGATCATTCTGTTTGGCTGGAACGCACTTGACGGTGTGGTGCGGGCTGAATTTTTACGGGCCCGTAATTTTGAATATGTGCGCGCCGCGCGGGCATTGGGGGTGCGCGACCGCACCATCATGTTCCGCCATGTTTTGCCCAATGCCATGGTGGCCACCGTTACCATGCTGCCGTTCTTACTGACCGGTGCCATCGGCACCCTGACCAGCCTTGATTTTCTGGGCTTTGGCCTGCCGTCATCTTACCCGTCATTGGGCGAATTGGCGTTGCAAGCCAAGGCCCATATCACCTCGCCTTGGTTGGGGTTTGCAGCGTTTTTTACCATTGCCACCATGTTGTCCTTGTTGGTGTTTATATTTGAAGGCGTGCGCGACGCGTTTGACCCTCGAAAGACATTTCAATGACCGCGCTGCTTTCCATTAAAAACCTGACCATCGCGTTTGGCGATGCTGCGCCCGTTGTTAACAATGTAACTCTGGAAATCAACGCCGGTGAAACCGTGGCCATTGTTGGCGAAAGCGGTTCGGGCAAATCGGTCACCGCGCTTTCAACAGTGTCTTTGCTGCCCGAAAGTGCCAGACTGCAAGGTTCAATCACCTATGAGGGCGCAGAGCTGCTGAACGCGGATCAAACCACCCTACAAGGGCTGCGCGGCAACGACATCAGCTTTATTTTTCAAGAACCGATGACCTCGCTTAACCCACTGCACACCATTGAAAAACAGGTTTCCGAAAGCCTGTCCTTGCACCAAAACATGCGCGGCCCGCAAGCCCGTGACCGGGTGTTGGAATTGCTGGCAAAGGTAGGCATTGAGGATGCCGAAAGCCGTTTATCAGCCTATCCGCACCAGCTTTCGGGCGGGCAACGCCAGCGGGTGATGATCGCCATGGCGCTGGCCAACCGCCCCAAATTGCTAATCGCGGATGAACCCACAACTGCGCTGGATGTTACCATTCAGGCCCAAATTCTGGACCTTTTGGCGCAGTTGCAGCGCGATGAGGGCTTGGCGATCCTGTTTATCACCCATGATCTGGGCATCGTGCGCCATGTTGCCAAACGCGTTTATGTGATGGAAAACGGCCTGATTGTCGAACATGGCGAAACCAAAACCGTGTTTGCCAAACCCGTCAAAGCCTATACCAAAGCTTTACTTAATTCGGCCCCTGACGGCAGCCCGTCTCCGGTTGCCAAAACCAGCCCCGTAATTTTGGACACAACAAAATTAAGGGTCTGGTTTCCAATTCAACGGGGCATTATGAAACGCACGGTCGGCCATATCAAAGCCGTAAATGCTGCTGATCTGTCTATTCGTGCTGGTGAAACACTGGGCATTGTTGGCGAAAGTGGCTCTGGCAAAACCACGGTCGCCTTGGCAATATTGCGGTTGTTGCGCTCCTCCGGGCAAATCCAGTTTGAGGGGCAAGACATTCAGGGTTTGCGAAATAACCAGATGCGACCGCTGCGAAAACATTTGCAAATTGTGTTTCAAGACCCGTTTGGATCATTGTCACCGCGCATGACGGTTGAACAAATTGTTTCCGAAGGGATGGCCGTGCATGGTCGGTTGGAAAACCTTGACCAAACCGTTGATGATGCACTGATTGAGGTGGGGCTGGACCCGGAATTCAAAACCCGTTATCCGCACGAATTTTCGGGGGGGCAACGCCAACGTATCGCTATTGCACGGGCAATCATTTTGAAGCCTAAACTGCTGGTGCTGGACGAACCGACCTCAGCGCTGGATATGACCGTGCAGGTGCAAATTGTTGATCTACTGCGCGATTTACAGAAAAAATACCAGCTTGCCTATTTGTTTATCAGCCATGATTTACGGGTGGTGCGCGCGCTTAGCCATAAAATCATGGTCATGAAAGCTGGCGATATTGTTGAAGCAGGCAGCGTTGAGGATATATTTGACCGCCCTCAAAATGCCTATACCAAGGCGTTGCTTAATGCTGCATTGAATTAAGCACGCTTAACTGGCCAATTCCAAGATTTCCAAAATCTGATTAACTGCTTGAACGGTGCCCATTTGCGTAGGTGGTCGCCAATCAGGGTCAGGCTCAATTGTGGCAGAATGAAAAAGCTGACCTTCAGCTCGGTTCATGTATGTTTCTGCGATGTATCTATAATCAGCCTGATACTTATCAATAAGGCGCATTCTTTGTTCAGGAGAAAGCCAGTGCTGATTGCTTGGGGAACTTTTCATCGCACAGGCAAATTGTTTGATTTTGTCGCACTGCTTTTCTGTTACTTTTATCTTGGAAGCAATCTCTAAAAGCTCCGTCGCATTATAAGATAAAGAAAGGTTCGCAAGTTTTTCCGGATGTCTTATTTTTGCAGGCAAATTCGAAAACCCGATTGCTGTCAAAAAATCAGTTATCAAATTGGGTTGATTCTGTTCCTGCTCAAAAGGTCGAACAATCAAGTTTTCGCCGCCAAAAACTTCGGCCCATTTATCGAGTAAAGCTCGGTAATCGCCGATTCTTGGGCAGTTTTGTTGATTGAAATCAAGATATCCGGTCAAACCTGCTGGCCAAGGCGGGTTACTAACCATTTTCAATGCTTGCGAGTATAACGAAACCCACCAATCATCGTGTCGCCGCAAATAGACAATAATCCGGACTTGATATTGGCTTAAAAAGCTTTCTAACGCCTCAAAATTTCCGGGCAAAACAAAACACTCAGAACTAATAATGATATTGCTACATTCGCTGCGTTCAATTTCGGCATTCAGTTCAGCTAATTCCTGACTCAGGTCCGACTTTGGCATTATTCCGGCATTTATGTCTCTGAACCCAAACCATGTGCTAAATTTGTAATGGCAAGTCTCTGGATTTGTCAGCCCTGTTTCCGAGTATAACAAGTTGTTTTCCAATAGAATCTGACGATTGGCATACAGGGTATTCTGAAGCGAGGTTGTGCCAGTTTCATTCATCCCTATATGCAAAAATATAGTTTTTTTGCCACAAAATATCCTCACCATTCCTCTTTCATAACACTTGTGGCATTCAAAGATGACTAAATGGTAATCCCCCCAAAAATTAGCGATCATGGATTCAATGGGTCACTGCAACACACCATGTATATCTAATTTTTTGGAGGATAGGGTGT
>QIGK01000089.1 GCA_003228875.1 Rhodobacterales bacterium | reverse complement strand
ATGCCGAAGTGATCGAAACCGAGCTGATGCTGGCTGATCTGGAAAGTATTGAGAAACGTCTTGCTAACCTTTCGCGCAAAATTCGCGGTGGTGACAAAGAAAGTTTACTACAACATGACCTTTTGGAGCGCGCCAAAGCCGTGCTTGAAAACGGTCAATCCGCCCGCACCGTGGAAATTACCGAAGACGAACAAAAAGCATGGGAAATGCTGCAATTGCTGACCGCAAAACCGGTGCTATTTGTGTGTAACGTCGAAGAAGATAACGCCGCGTCTGGCAATGCCCATTCAGCGGCTGTTGAGGCTATGGCAAAGGAACAAGGTGCGGCGGCAGTGGTGATTTCAGCTGCAATTGAAGAAGAAATCAGCCAGCTTGACGATGAAGAATCCTCAATGTTTCTTGAGGAAATGGGCTTGGCCGAGGCTGGCTTGGACCGCTTAATCAAAGCCGGATACCAATTGCTGGAATTGGAAACCTATTTCACTGTTGGCCCCAAAGAGGCCCGCGCATGGACCATCCACAAAGGCACAATGGCCCCGCAAGCGGCGGGTGTTATACACGGAGATTTTGAGCGCGGGTTCATTCGCGCCGAGACCATCGCTTACGATGATTTTATCGAACTTAACGGCGAAAAGGGCGCAAAAGATGCCGGTAAAATGCGCGCTGAGGGCAAGACATATCTGGTGAAAGACGGAGATGTGTTGCATTTTCTGTTTAATACCTAATCCACACATTGGTTAATTTTCCAATCCGTTAAGAACTGCCCGCCAATCTGACCCACGGGTAATACGGAGTGGGTAATGCGAGTGGGATTTGCGTTGCTGGACACGCAGCTGGATTCAGCTGCGCGACAGCTAATGGGTTTGTCTGATCTGGAGATCATCAGCATCGGTGCGCGGCGATTTATCGTCGCGGCAGGCGAGGCGGATGGCGGATTATCAAGCTATGAAATCATGAATGATGGCACGCTGATTGCCAGAGACGATGTTTTGTTTGATGCCAATTCAGGCACCGGCAATGTGCGCGGGCTGACCAGCTATGTTGTCGATGGCATTACATATGTGATCCCCATGGGGCGATATGATGACAATATGTCGGTCTATTCGGTTGATGCCAGTGGTAATTTTACTTTGGAAAGCAGTTATTTTGGCGGCGGCTTTTCAAATCTTGTGGCCAGTGTTGCAGTGCAAATCGGCAGCGCCACGGTGTTTTTCAGCGCCACAACCGCTGCGGGGTTGGATTATTACACCATCAATCTGGTCGGTGATTTTGCATCGCCGCAAGCAATGAACGATACCAACACCACTGCATTGGGTGATGTTGCGGTGTTGGAAACCGGTTTTTTGCAGGGCAAGACCTTTTTGTTTGTGGCATCCAGTTTTGATGCGGGCCTGGCGGTTTATACGGTCAGCGCCTCAGGCAATATCAACCAGACCTTTTATCTGGAGCCGGGGGTGATTGGCTTTAATGCGCCCAGCGCCATTGCCACCATGCAGGTCGGGCCAAGGGCGTTTATCGTTATGGCATCCGCCGAAACCGATGCGTTGCTGGTGTTTCGGGTGTCGGTCGGGGGCAAGCTAAATCTGGTTGATAGCATGATAGATATTTCCGAAACCCGTTTTTCAAGGGCCTCAGTGCTGGAGCCGTTTGAGGTTGACGGGCGGCAGTTTTTGCTGGCAGCGGGGTCTGATGACGGCTTAACCCTGTTTGAGGTTGATTATCGCGGGCGGCTAAAATTGTTGGACGTGCTGGCGGATGAATTTGATACCACCCTGAATAATATATCCGACATTGAGGTTACGGAAATTAACGGCCAGCTTTTTGTTTTTGTCAGCTCCCCTACCGAAAGCGGGTTTACCCAGTTTTTGCTGGACCTTGAACCGGGAACAACCATTCGCGGTGGTTCGGTAAAAGACACCATAACCGGCACATCCGGCGATGACACCATATTTGGCCATGGCATGAATGACATTCTGGACGGCGGTGCAGGCAATGACCGGCTGGTTGACGGGCGCGGGCGTGATATTTTAACAGGTGGCACTGGTGCCGATATTTTTGAATTTATCGCTGATGGTCGCCGCGACTGGATTACTGATTTCGAAATCGGCGTCGACCGGCTGGATTTTTCTGATTATGACGGGCTTTACAGTTTTCTAGATCTGGACATCAGATCCCGCCCTGATGGCGCGGTCATTCGTATCGGAGAAGAGGTTCTTTCGATCAGGTCGTATGACGGCCAGCCCATTTCCGTTTCAGAATGGACACAAGATAACTTTATTTTCGGATAGTTGGGCTTGTTCTGGCGGCGTTACCATCTTACATCATATGAATGAAATTTCCGCTTAAACTCTTCTCTTCTGCCCCGAGCGTTTCGGTGCTTCGGCTTTCCGGCGCTATTGGCGGTGGGCGATCGGCAATGAGTGATGCCGGACTGGCTGATCTGATTGAAAAGGCTTTCTCAAAGGGCAAACCCAAAGCCGTGGCTTTGGCAATCAACTGCCCCGGTGGATCACCGGCACAATCTGCATTAATCGCTGCCCGTATTCGCCGTCTGTCAGACGAAAAATCTGTGCCGGTTTATGCTTTTTGCGAAGATGTTGCTGCATCAGGGGGCTATTGGCTGGCAACGGCTGCTGACGAAATTTATGTTGATGACAATTCTATTATGGGATCTATCGGCGTGATTTCCGCGTCTTTCGGGTTTCATGAAGTATTGCAAAAACACGGCGTTGAACGGCGGGTTCATACAGCGGGCACCGATAAATCCATGCTGGATCCATTCCGCCCAGAGCGCGCCGAAGACATCGTGCGGCTTAAGAAATTCCAAAAACAGATTCACGACAATTTTATTGCTCAGGTGATTTTGCGACGCGGCGAAAAGCTGAAGGGCAAAAGCCTGTTTACCGGCGAAATCTGGATCGGCCAAAAATCGGTTGAAAACGGGTTAAGTGATGGCGTGGCTCATCTTGCCCCAAAAATGAAAGAGATTTTTGGGGATAAAGTAAAATTTCGCACCTTTGGCCAGAAAAAATCATTTATGAGCAAGATCACCGGTTCGGTTATCAATCAAATTGAGGACCGCGCCTTATGGGCACGGTTTGGCCTATAAATGTTGGCTAAGGTTGCGGTTATATTCATCATTTTTATGATGGTGCTGGGGATGTTTGGCAAATTCCGCTTACCAAAAATCAGCAGTAAAAAAACCAAAAAATGCAAAAAATGCGGGGCATACCTGATTGGTAAATCTCCTTGTGCTTGCCAGAAAAGCGGGCACTAATTTATGGAATTTGTGCTAGTCACCCTTGGTCTTGTGCTTTTGATCCTGTCAGGGGATTCGCTGGTTAAAGGCGCGGTTTCGCTTAGCCTGAAACTTGGTGTTCCTGCCTTGATTGTTAGCGTTACCATTGTTGGCTTTGGCACGTCGGCCCCTGAAATGCTGATCGCCATCCAATCAGCGCTCAAAGGCGCGCCGGGCATTGCGCTGGGGAATGTTGTTGGCTCCAACACTGCCAATGTGTTGCTGGTGCTTGGGGTTCCGGCCCTGATTTATGCGATGGATACCGGTGGGTCTGACACGCGGCGCATTTATCTGATGATGATGGGTGTGTCGATTATTTTTGTTGCCTTAGCGTTTATGGGGCCGTTTTATATTTGGCACGGCTTAGTTCTTTTGGCATTACTGGCGGTAATGTTGGCGGATAATCTTTATTGCGCTTTGCGAAGCCGAAAAAACGGCAATGGCGCAGATGCCGATGTTTTGGCTGATATCGAAGACGCTGACCCCGATATGCCAACATGGAAAATGTGGGCTTTTATCATTGCCGGTATCATTGGTCTGCCGATTGGTGCGCAACTGATGATTGAGGGCGCGGTGGTCATTGCCGATCAGTTTGGCCTTAGTGAAGAGGTAATAGGCCTGACACTGATTGCGATTGGCACATCATTGCCTGAATTGGCAACAACAGTGATGGCCGCCATTCGCCGGCAAGCTGCGGTGGCGCTTGGTAATGTCATTGGCTCCAACATGTTTAACCTGCTGGCGATCATGGGGGTTGCCAGTTTCTTTGGCCCGATACCTGTGGCCCCGGAATTCCTGACCTTCCACTTTTGGGTAATGCTCGGGTCTTCGGCCCTGATTGGGTTGTTTGTTTTTACCCGTCTGTCCATTACACGCATATGGGGAATTGCTTTTCTAAGCCTTTACGTGGTTTATATTGTTCAACTTTTGCATAGGTAATCCATGGCAGGTGCGGCACTAATCACCGGGGGGGCAAAACGGCTGGGCCGGGCAATGGCCCTGCGGCTGGCTGCGCGTGGGCTGGATGTGGCAATTCATTTTGACAGCAGCGCGGAAGCCGCCGAAGAAACTGCCGCTGAGGCACGGGCGCTGGGCGTTAACGCGGTTACGCTTCAGGCTGATCTGCTGGATCACGCCGCCACCGAAGCACTTGTTGGCCGCGCCCGGGATGCTTTGGAAAAACCGCTGACGGTTTTGATCAACAATGCCTCAATATTTGAATATGACCGGATAGAAACCGCCACCGAGCAAAGTTGGGACCGTCATTTTGGTTCCAATTTACGAGCACCGTTTTTTTTGACCCAAGCCTTTGCTGCCCAAGCTGCAAAAGCCGAAATTGATGCGTTTGGCGAACCGCGCGCTTTGGCGAATGTCATCAATATGATCGATCAGCGGGTTCGGAAGCTAACGCCGGAATTCATGACCTATTCCTTGGCCAAGGCTGGATTATGGGCTTTTACCCAAACCGCCGCGCAAGGGCTTGCGCCCCATTTAAGGGTTAACGGAATTGCGCCTGGGCCAACCATGATCGGAGCGCGTCAAACCGAAGCGCATTTTGTAGAACAGCGAAATGCCACCATTTTGCAACGAGGTTCAAACCCTGCTGAAATCTGCCATGCGTTGGAATTCATTCTTGATTCTGACGGCATGACGGGCCAGTTAATCTGCCTTGATGGCGGCCAGCATCTGGCGTGGAAAACCCCCGATATTATGGGCGTAGAGTAAAGAAAACTTAATAAAACAAGGGGCAGAATTATTGCCGCAATGGATGGGTTCAATCCAACTTGTCCACTTTTGCTATTTTGATCACAGCTGCGTTAACATTCCTTAATAAAATCAGCGTGTTAGCTTCCGAAAGAAAAATTATCCAGCGTTTTCAACATCTTGCAAAACTGCCTAAATTTTGCCCAATTTGTTAAAATCTAATGAATTCAACGGGAGTCGCGCAAACCTGTCGACTTTCCCACAGAGTTATCCACAGGAACCGTGGACTTCTTTTATCTTGATTATAGGTTTGAGAGGGTGCAGCAACCAAAAGAATCACCTATGTTAGAAAAATGACCAACCAAAGCGAAAATCAGGGGTTTGAAGAAGAGGGCAAAACCTTTGACGAGGCCACCCCTGTCACCGGTCATCCGGTTATAAAATCATACCTAGAATCGCTTGATACCAGCCCCGGTGTGTATCGCATGCTGTCCAAAACCGGCGAGGTTTTATACGTTGGCAAAGCCCGCCAATTGGTTAAGCGTGTGTCATCCTATGCGCGGCCAACCGGCCATTCGGCCCGTATTGGTCGCATGATTGCGGCCACGGCCTCAATGATGTTTCTAACCACAGAAACCGAAACCGAGGCTTTGTTGTTGGAGCAAAACCTGATCAAACAGCTAAAGCCGCGCTATAATGTTTTGCTGCGCGACGACAAATCTTTTCCCAATATTCTGGTTACAGGCGACCATGATTTTCCGCAGATTAAAAAGCATCGCGGCGCGCGGCGCGCCATTGGCACCTATTACGGACCGTTTGCTTCGGCTGGTGCGGTTAACCGCACATTGGCACAGTTGCAGCGGGTATTTTTGCTGCGAAACTGCACGGATTCAATGTTTGAAAGTCGCACACGCGCGTGTCTGCAATACCAGATAAAACGCTGTTGCGGGCCGTGTGTGGGCCATATTTCTGTTCCGGATTATGCAGCGCTGGTTGATGACGCCACCGCGTTCCTATCGGGCAAATCCACCCGCATTCAGGCCAAACTTGTTGAGGAAATGACCTCTGCCAGCGAGGCGCTTGAATTTGAACGCGCTGCCAGCCTGCGCGACCGGATCAGCGCTATGGCACAGGTCCAGACCAGCCAAGGCGTCAACCCCCAAGGTGTGGAGGAGGCCGATATTGTCGCGCTCCACCAAGACGGGGGTCAGGCCTGCGTGCAGGTATTTTTTATCCGCTCCAACCAGAACTGGGGCAACCGTGCCTATTATCCGCGCACCGGCGGGTCTGCTGACGCGGCGGAAATACTCGAAGCGTTTCTGGTGCAGTTTTATGGTAATAAAATACCGCCAAAATTAATTTTAATGTCGGAACAGGTTGAAAACCCCGACCTGCTGCAATCAGCCCTGACCGCACAGCGCGGCAACAAAGTGTCGTTGCTGGTGCCCGAACGGGGTGAAAAAAAGTTGTTGGTTTCCAATGCGCTTCGTAACGCGCGCGAGGCCTTGGCCCGCAAAATATCCGAAACTGCCAGTCAGAAAAAACTGCTGGAAGGGGTGGCAAAGGCATTTGGCCTGAAATCATCGCCACAGCGCATTGAGATTTACGACAACTCCCATATCAGCGGCACAAATGCGGTGGGCGGTATGGTTGTTTCAGGGCCGGAAGGCTGGATCAAATCCGGTTATCGCAAGTTCAACATCAAAGGCAATGGCATTACCCCCGGCGATGATTTTGGCATGATGAAAGAGGTATTGACCCGCCGGTTTTCGCGGTTGGTAAAAGAAGACCCCGACCGCAGCAACGGCACATGGCCGGACTTGTTGTTGATTGATGGCGGCGCGGGCCAGCTTTCGGCAGTTTTGGAGGTGCTAAAAACTTCGGGTATCACCGATATGGCCGTGGTTGGCGTTGCCAAAGGCGTTGATCGTGACGCCGGCAAAGAAGAATTCCACCAATTCGGCAAACGTCCGTTTTCCCTGCCGCACCGTGATCCGGTGTTGTATTTTGTGCAGCGCATGCGCGACGAGGCCCACCGTTTTGCCATCGGCACCCACCGCGCCAAACGCGCCAAGGCTTTTGGCGCAACACCGCTCGACGGGGTGCCGGGGGTTGGTGCCACGCGTAAACGCGCGCTTTTACAACATTTTGGCTCTGCCAAAGCTGCGTCGCGCGCCGGTTTGGCCGATTTGAAACTGGTGGACGGCATTTCAGACGCGCTGGCTGAAAGCATCTATGGATATTTCCATGACAATGGGTGATAACGTGCAAAACAAAGAGGTCCGACCATGAATATACCGAATATCCTTACGGTTTTTCGGCTGATCGCTGCGCCAGCGGTCGGGATCGTTTATGTGTTTTTTCCCGCTCCTTATGCAGACTGGATTGCGCTTTCTCTTTTTGTTTTTGCAGCACTGACCGATTATCTGGATGGCTATCTGGCCCGTAAATGGGGGCAGGTTACCGCCTTTGGCCGGATGCTTGACCCGATCGCTGACAAAGCGATGGTGATGATTGCTTTGCTGGTTGTCGGGATACGGTCCCAGTATATTCCGGGCTATTCGGACCTGACAATGCTGCTGCCTATCATCCTGATTATGTTCCGAGAGGTATTTGTTGCCGGCCTGCGGGAGTTCCTCGGAGATCGGGCCAACACTTTAAAAGTAACCGGTTTGGCAAAATGGAAAACCGCAACACAAATGACGGCGATCGCTGTTATTTTGTCGTCGTTTCTGTTTGGCCATTATTACTGGGCTTTGTCATCGGGCATGACCAACGAATTTCTGAACGGCATTCTGAATGGTGAGATTGACGATACTTACGGACTGCGCTGGATTATTCCGATGGTAGACTGGAGCATTATAATTGGCACTTGGCTGTTGTGGATTGCCGCAGTGCTGACCCTTGTGACTGGCTTTGATTATTTCCGCAAGGCTTTGCCAATGTTAAAGGAAAAATGATGCAGGTTCTTTATTTTGCATGGCTGCGTGAACGCATTGGCATTCCAAAAGAACAGGTTGAAACCTCTGCCGCAACCGTTGCTGATCTGGTTGCCGAATTGCGGTTACGCGAAGAACGTTATGCACTGGCGTTTTCTGATATGGCGGCAGTAAAAGTTGCCGTGGATCAAGAAATTGTAGACCTGAACGCCCCATTGGCAGGCGTGCGCGAGGTTGCGTTTTTTCCCCCGATGACCGGCGGCTGATATGGTTGTGCGGGTTCAGGCAAAGGATTTTGACTTAGGTAAGGAAATCTCTGCGCTGACAGCTGGGCGCTCCGATATTGGCGCGATAATTAGTTTTAGCGGGCTGGTGCGCGACATGGCAGGTGATCAACCGGTTTTCGTGATGGAGCTGGAACACTATCCCGGCATGACCGAAAAGGCGTTAGAAAAAATTGAAGCCGAGGCCAATGCCAGATGGGAATTACAGGCCAGTCTGATCATCCATCGTTATGGCCCATTACCTGCCGGGGCCAATATTGTGCTGGTTGTGACAGCATCCCCCCATCGTCAGGCGGCGTTTGAATCTGCTGAATTTATCATGGATTTCCTGAAATCCCGCGCCCCTTTCTGGAAGAAAGAAACCGGCGAAACTGGTGGCAAATGGGTTGATGCGCGCGATACGGATGAGGATGCTTTGAATAAGTGGTAAGCCAAAGCCCCGCGCGGCAATGGCCTGACTAATCGCCAGCCCTAAGCTGATCAATTTCGGCTTGCAAAGCTTCGGATTTTTGCCGTGCAGTGCCAAGCCCGTCCATGGTTGCATCAAACTCTGCTTTAAGCTGGTTATACTCGCTCGCATATTCGGTCTGAATACGCGCCAGTTCTGCTTCGGCAGATTGTTGGGCGGTTTGGGCCAGCAGCAATGGGTCTTCGTCATCGCCAAATTCTGGGTCGTGTGGCGCGTGGTTTAAGCGGTTAAATACCCAATGTGCCGCCCAGCCTAAAACCATCGCAACAATGATCGAGCTTACAAAAATCAGGGTCAGGTCAATTCTGTTCATCGCTGGTTTCTTCCTCGGGTTCATGTTCGGTATTGCGCATCAGTTTTACCACAATCCGGCGATTGGCGGCGCGGCCTTCTTCGGTTTGGTTATCAGCTATTGGTTCAGATTCCCCATAACCAATGGCTTTAACAACCCCCAATAACAGGTTTTGAGCCAAGATCGAATCCAGAACCGCATCAGCGCGAGATTGTGACAAGGCTAGGTTCATTTCCTCTCGGCCTTGGCTGTCTGTATGGCCAGCAATTTCAAATTCCGCGTCTCGGCAATTGGTTAATATTGCTGCGATTGCTTCAATGGTTGGTTTGCTGGATTCCTCAATTGTTGCGCTCGAAGGCGCAAAGGATATTTGGTTATCCGTAAGAATTGTGGTTATCCGCGCTGCGCATATTCTCGGGTCGAGCCGGTCTTGGCCGGTTTCGTCACGGGGCTGATAATCAAGCGACAGCGCATATTGGAAGCGGTCTCCAAGCGCGGCCTCAAGCAGTTTTTCCAGCTCTGCTTCGGGGGATTCAAAGCTTGCCACGCCGGTAATTTCCAGCGTTTCAGGTGTCATATTGACATTGCCGCTCTCTAACAAAGCCAGCGCCTCAATCACCGCAAAAACCCGTTTTTGCCAGCCAACCGGCAGGTCGGGGCGTCTGGAAAATTCAGCTTCGACCAGATTATAGCCAAATTTCGCTTCCGCATACCGCATGACAACATCGCTGGTCAGATCATCCCTGACCGCGCCGCTTAAGGTGACAATCCCTTCGTCGGAAAGCATCGCCAGAAATTCGATAGGAAGGATAGCCGCGATTTGCGCTGGGCTTGGCGGCGTTGGCGGGATGGTTGCGTCTAACGAATAAACATCCGGAAGCTGTTCGCGTAAAGCATCGATATATATTGAAAATTCATCAGCATTTGTGCCAACTGGTCCGATAATGGAAATGTCTGAATCTTCAATCGAAATGCTGCCAGCCCCCAGCGAAATTAAGGTTTCAAAGCTGCGGATAACCACATTTCCCCAATCAACCGAAGGCGCGCCAATGCCGATTTTACAGGCAAAATCCGGCATTGCCAGGGTTTGGGAGCGTTCCAGAATAAGCTTTGCTTCTGTTTCATTTTGCGCAGAACAAACCGCGCTGGACGGGTTTTCAAAATCCACCGAAAACCGAAAAGGCGAAATAATTTGGCGCGGCGCGGCGATGTTGATTTTTAACATGACGTCCGGCGGGCGCATATTTTCCAGCAATTCTTGCAGTCCGTCTTGCCAGTTTGCGGAACCGGCAACCGCTTCAACAACCACCAGTCCCGGCGTTACGGTTACGATTGCCTGGTCAGTTTGTGACAGAATACGGGTGCCAAAATCCAACGCAGATTGCCAGCCCTCGGGCAATCCACCGGTATGAGGTGCCGAAATATCCATGACGTCGACATCCCCAATCAAGGCAGCAATTCCCGCATCCAGAACCGCCCGACCTGCACCAGTTGGCAACCGCCCAAGCAAAGAGATATCTGTACCGTTGCGCATGATTTCCACCATTGGCTGGATCAGTTGCTGCGCAAGTTCCACAGGCGAGGCGACAGTGGTTGTGTCCGTTAGCCCTTCACCCACAATCATAGAAGCAATTTGAAATCCGCGCTGTTGCTGTTGTTTGTCGGGGGCTTCACCGCTGATGGTAACAACAAATCCATCAGCATCAAATTTCATCCAGTTGATGCCGCCGGCATACATGGATTGATCAAGCTCTGCGATTTGGCTGATTTCGACCCAGCTGATGGTTTTTGAAGCAATCACCCAAGCAAGTATTGTGCCTGAAATCAAGCAGGTAACAGCAAATATTAGGGCAGGCAATCGCATGGCGGGCTTTCGATAAGTAGGCGGAAACTAAGCGATCAAATCTTCTTGGGCAAGCCCTTGTTGTGTATCAAATTACCGCAGCCAAGGCCAATATGGTGGCAACAATCAGGCCAGCATCGCGATTGCTTTGAAACAAGTGTAAACAGGTGTCAGAGTTGTTGATGTCCAGTTTTTTGAGCTGCCACATCATATGCAACCCAAACGCCCAAGGTGCCGCCAGCCCAATTAGCAACGGCACTGGATTTTCGAGCGGTAGGATGGCAAGTAAAACAGCCATTCCCATCAGTAATACTGTTGCAACCTCAAACCCGAAAAGCCATTTTCGGGTGGCATTACCGAATAGGCGCGCGGTGGATTTTACCCCGATCAGTGCATCGTCCTCAGCGTCTTGATGGGCGTAAATTGTATCGTAGAAAAGCGTCCATGTGATGCCGGAAAGGTATAAAAACAACGGTGCAAGCGATAGGCTGCCGGTATGCGCGGCCCAACCCAGCAGCGCCCCCCAGTTAAAAGCAATGCCCAAAAATACCTGCGGCCACCACGTAAACCGTTTGGCAAATGGATAGATGGCCACGGGGATCAGCGCGGCAACGCCCAACCAGATCGTAAACCAGTTAAAGGTAAATAATATCCCCGCCGCAAGGACCAGCTGCACCCCCAGCCAGACATAGGCCTTGCGCACAGAAACCTGCCCCGATGGAATGGGCCGCGATTTTGTGCGCGCCACCTGCGCGTCGATATTACGGTCGGAAATATCATTCCATGTGCAACCCGCGCCGCGCATCAAAAAAGCGCCAATTGCACAAGCAATAGCCACCCATAAATCAAGCAAATTTCCGCCCATCGGGTCCGCCGCCACCGCCAGTGCCAAACCCCACCAGCAGGGAATTAACAATAACCAAGTTCCGGCGGGCCGATCAGCACGGGAAAGGCGCAGATAGGGGCGTGAGGCAGTGGGCGCAAAACGGTCTACCCAGTTTTGTTTGGTTGCGTCGGCCACACGGCCTGTGTTTTTCGGGTTGGTCATAGGGTGGTTTTAACGGGGCCTTTGGCGATTAGTAAGCGGGAGATTTCGTGGCTGCGCTGTCAAACCTTAGACAGACAAAATTTTTTAATCTCTTGAAAAAGGCCCTTGCAACGTATTTACAATTTTCCACAGATCGCCGGTGTCAAATGCAATGACAAAATAAGCTGATCCCAAAGTCGCAATCTGCATGCGAGGGTTGATCTTGACCCTTAACTTAATCTGGCTCGCAGAGAAATCCCCTAGCATTTTTCCCCTTACGAATTCAAATTCTGAGATTTGCCGAAACCCTAAGGAAACGAGATTACCTTGCAAATCTATTAAGTCTCGAAAAGGAAATTGATATTTTGGAAAAAAGGCAATTCGCGGTTTCCTATCTGGATGTTTTTTTGCCGGCATACCTTTGTACATGACTGACAACCCAAGCACCACAACTAGGGCAAAACCCAGAGTTTCTATCCAATTCATTTTTCCCCCACCAAACAGCTTTCGCTTTCATCCTATACACACTCCACTTTAATAAAAAGCCCTGCGTTTCCACAGGGGCTTTTCTAATTTTTAATCCTGATAGATCACTCCTCAGGCTTAATCTCTTCGCCAGTTTCCTGATTAACCACTTTCATGCTCAACCGCACTTTGCCGCGATCATCAAAGCCCATTAGTTTAACTTTAACCTCTTGGCCTTCAGTCAACACGTCTTTGGGGTGGTTCACGCGCTCATTGGCCAGTTGGCTGACATGCACAAGGCCGTCGCGTTTGCCAAAGAAATTCACGAATGCGCCAAAATCCATCAGCTTGACCACTTTGCCGGTATAGATTTTACCAGCCTCAGGCACTGCCACGATCTCATTAATCATCGCCATGGCTTTTTCGATGCTTTCACCGTTTGGCGAGGCGATCTTAATGACGCCTTCGTCGTTGATGTCGACTTTCGCACCGGATTCAGCAACGATTTCACGAATAACCTTGCCGCCCGAGCCAATCACTTCGCGGATTTTATCAGCCGGGACTTTCATGGTTTCAATGCGTGGTGCGTGGATCGAGAAATCACCGGCGCCGGTCAGGGCGTTGGCCATTTCACCAAGAATATGCAAACGCGCATCTTTGGCTTGGTCCAGCGCAGTTTTCATGATCTCGGCAGTGATGCCCGCAACTTTGATGTCCATCTGCATGGTTGTGATACCGTTTTCGGTGCCTGCAACCTTAAAGTCCATATCGCCAAGGTGGTCTTCGTCACCTAAAATGTCGGTCAAAACCGCATATTGGCCATCGTCTTGCATGATCAGACCCATGGCGATACCGGCCACAGGGTTTTTCAGCGGAACGCCCGCATCCATCATGGAAAGCGACCCGCCACAGACCGAAGCCATTGACGAGGAGCCGTTGCTTTCAGTGATTTCAGAAACCACACGAACCGTATAAGGAAAATCGGTCGCGGCAGGCAGAACTGCCTGAAGCGCGCGCCACGCCAGTTTGCCGTGGCCGATCTCGCGACGGCCGGGGCCAAACATACGGCCAGCTTCGCCAACCGAATACGGAGGGAAGTTGTAATGTAGGTAGAAATTCGAGCGGCTTTCGCCGTGCAGCGCATCAATGATTTGTTCGTCATCGCCGGTACCCAGCGTGGTGACAACCAAGCCTTGGGTCTCGCCGCGGGTAAACAGCGCCGAACCGTGGGTGCGGGGCAACAGGCCGACCTCGGAAACGATGGGACGCACGGTGGTCAGATCACGGCCATCAATGCGTTTGCCGGTTTTGATCACGTCACCACGCACAACTTCGGATTCAAGCTTTTTGAAACAGGAATCTAAGTTGCTGTCTTCTTGGTCAGCCTCGGACAATGCCGCTTTGATTTCCTCACGCGCGGCTTTGATGGCCTTGGTGCGGTCTTGTTTGTCGGTGTTGCCAAAGGCGCTGCGCATGGCTTTTTCGCCAGCTTTTTCAACTTTGGCGTAAAGGTCCGCATAGTCTGGCGCAACAAAGTTGAAAGGCTCTTTGGCAGCGTCTTCGGCCATGTCAATGATCATATCGATCACTGGCTGCATTTGCGCATGGCCAAATTCAACAGCGCCCAGCATTTCAGCCTCGGACAGCTCATAGGCCTCGGATTCAACCATCATTACCGCGTCTTTTGTGCCGGCTACGATTAGATCAAGCCGTTGATCAGGGTTGTTGCGAAGGTTGTCCATGTCATCAACCGACGGGTTCAAAATGTAAGAACCATCGGTGAAACCAACACGCGCACAGCCAATCGGGCCACGGAAAGGCGCGCCAGACAATGTCAGCGCAGCGGATGCGGCGATCATGGCGACTACATCGGGGTCATTTTCCAGATCATGGGAAAGCACCGTGCAGATCACTTGGGTTTCGTGCTTGAAGCCCGAAACAAACAACGGGCGAATAGGCCGGTCAATCAGACGGCTGGTTAGGGTTTCTTTTTCGGTCGGGCGCGCTTCGCGCTTGAAGAAACCGCCGGGGATTTTACCGGCTGCATAATATTTTTCTTGGTAATGCACGGTCAGCGGAAAGAAATCGAAACCGGCTTTGGGTTTCTTTTCAAATACAACTGCCGCCAAAACGCTGGTTTCGCCATAAGTGGCGATCACGGCAGCGTCAGCTTGACGGGCGATTTTTCCGGTTTCGAGCGTAAGCGTATCATGGCCCCACTCAATGGATTTTTTTACTTCTTTAAACATGATTTTCCTTT
>QIGK01000110.1 GCA_003228875.1 Rhodobacterales bacterium | reverse complement strand
TCGTCGGGGCGTGGCGCAGCCTGGTAGCGCGGCGGTTTTGGGTACCGTAGGTCGGAGGTTCGAATCCTCTCGCCCCGACCATTTTCAAAAAATAGAATTAAGACAAATATTGCAACCCACGGGTTCGCGATGCAGATCAGGCGACAATTCAAATTGCGCCCTTACAAAAAAATATTCAACCAAAAAATGAACGAACTGCGCGAAGTTATTGGAATTCTTTTGAGAATTCAAATGCCTAACATGCACCGATTCTGTTAACGCTTTTTTGGGAGAATCGGTCAATGGCTAGTCAACAAATATATCTGCAATTTTTGTAAAAATATCCGTTGACCTGACCCCACATTATGCCGCACTTAGTGGTATCAGCGGTAAACACCACAACATGTAGTGTTCACCAACAACAGTAAAAATTGAATGTTAAAGACGAATTGTGCGGCATTGTGCAAACGTTGAGTGGATTCGACCTTTCCACCAAGGGGGGGCGAAAAAAAACAAAGGGACCAGGCAGGATGAAAATTGATCGTAAATTCACCGCGGTGAAATCAGGTGCGTATGGCACGTTGGAATTCACCCATAAAACATCAGAAATCCGCAATCCGGATGGCACGATTGTTTTTCACCTCGAAAGCATGGAAGTGCCCGCAAGCTGGAGCCAGGTTGCCTCAGATGTTTTGGCGCAGAAGTATTTCCGCAAAGCCGGTGTTCCGGCCGCTGTTAAGCCTGTAAAAGAAAAAGGCATCCCCGAATTTCTTTGGCGTTCAGTCCCTGACGATGCCAAACTGGCCAAATTGCCAAAGGCAGATCGTTTTGTTGGTGAGATATCAGCCAAGCAGGTTTTTGATCGTCTGGTTGGCGCTTGGACCTATTGGGGCTGGAAAGGTGGCCATTTCACCACCGAGGCTGACGCCAAAGCGTATTATGATGAAATGTGTTTCATGCTGGCCAGCCAGATGGGAGCGCCTAATTCACCGCAATGGTTCAACACCGGCCTGCACTGGGCGTATGGCATTGATGGGCCGGCCCAAGGGCATCATTATGTGGATTACCAAACCGGAAAACTGACCAAATCGACCAATTCTTATGAACATCCACAGCCCCATGCCTGTTTTATTCAATCGGTGGCTGATGATCTGGTCAACGAGGGCGGCATCATGGATCTGTGGACCCGTGAGGCACGGCTTTTTAAGTATGGTTCCGGCACCGGCACCAATTTTTCCAGCTTACGGGCTGCCAATGAAACCTTGGGGGGCGGTGGCAAATCGTCAGGCTTGATGTCATTTTTGAAAATCGGAGACCGCGCGGCGGGGGCGATTAAGTCAGGTGGCACAACGCGGCGTGCTGCAAAAATGGTAATCGTTGATGTGGATCACCCCGATGTTGAAGAATTTATCAACTGGAAAGTCATTGAGGAACAAAAGGTTGCGTCGCTGGTCGCTGGTTCGAAAATCCACGAACAGCAGCTAAACGAGATTTTTGCTGCGATCCGTGTTTGGGACGGGGCTGAAAACGATGCTTTTGATCCAAATAAAAACCCGGGCCTAAAAACCGCCATTCGTTCTGCGCGTAAGTTTATGATCCCCGAAACCTATGTAAAACGCGTGCTGCAATACGCAGCGCAGGGGTTTACCGCAATTGAATTTCCGACCTATGACACCGATTGGGATAGCGACGCTTATCTGAGTGTGGCTGGGCAGAACTCCAACAACACGGTTCGGGTAACGGACGCGTTTTTACAAGCTGTGAAAGATGACGCCGATTGGGAATTGCTGCGCCGCACCGATGGTGGCGTTGCCAAAACCATCAAAGCCCGTGATCTGTGGGATGATGTCGGCCATGCGGCATGGGCCAGCGCTGACCCCGGCATTCAGTATCATGATACCATTAATGCGTGGCACACATGCCCCGAGGATGGCGAAATTCGCGGCTCAAACCCTTGTTCGGAATACATGTTTCTGGATGATACCGCCTGTAATCTGGCCAGCATGAACTTGCTGACATTTTTGAATAATGGCGTGTTTGATGCAGAATCCTATATGCACGCGACGCGGCTTTGGACGGTAACATTGGAAATTTCCGTGTTGATGGCGCAGTTTCCGTCACCAGAGATTGCCGAGCGCAGCTATAAGTTCCGCACCCTTGGACTTGGCTATGCCAATATTGGTGGTTTGCTGATGAACCTTGGTTTTGGTTACGATTCGGATGAGGGCAGGGCGCTGACCGGTGCTTTGACCGCTATAATGACCGGCGTTTCGTATAAAACCTCGGCTGAGATGGCGGCGGAATTGGGGCCTTTTCCGGGCTATGCCAAAAACGCTGAACATATGTTGCGGGTTATTCGCAATCATAAACGCGCTGCATATGGCGAAACGGCTGGATATGAAGGGTTGGCCGTGCCGCCTGTATCGCTGGACCATGATAATTGCCCAGACGGGGCGTTGATTAACTTGGCGCATAAAGCGTGGGATGAAGCCTTGGAAATGGGTGAAAAACACGGGTATCGCAATGCGCAGGTTTCGGTGATTGCGCCAACCGGCACCATTGGTTTGGTGATGGATTGTGACACCACAGGGATTGAACCGGATTTTGCGCTGGTAAAGTTCAAAAAACTGGCGGGCGGTGGGTATTTCAAAATTATCAACCGTTCGGTTCCGGCGGCTTTGGCCAATCTTGGTTATGGCTCTGCCCAAGTTGAAGAAATGATCGCTTATGCGGTTGGCCATGGCTCGCTTGGTAATGCGCCGGGCATTAACACCACCAGCCTTTTGGGGCATGGGTTTGGCGAGGCTGAACTCGGTAAAATCGAAGCTGCGCTGGCATCTGCCTTTGATATTCGTTTTGTGTTTAACCAATGGACGCTTGGTGCGGATTTCTGCACCGGAACGCTTGGCATTCCGGATGAAAAGCTGAACGATCCGAGCTTTGATCTGCTTAAGCATCTGGGCTTTAGCAAAGAACAGATTGAGGCCGCAAACCTGCACGCCATTGGCACCATGACGCTTGAGGGCGCGCCGTTCCTCAAGAAAAAGCATTACAGCGTTTTTGATTGCGCCAATACCTGTGGTAAAACCGGCAAGCGCTATCTGTCAGTTGACAGCCATATTAAAATCATGGCCGCTGCCCAGAGCTTTATTTCCGGTGCGATCAGCAAAACCATCAATATGCCCAATGATGCTACCATTGAAGATTGCAAAGCCGCTTATGAAAGCAGCTGGGCCTTAGGCATCAAAGCCAACGCGCTTTATCGTGACGGTTCCAAGCTCAGCCAGCCGCTTTCATCAGCATTGATTGATGACGAAGACCTAGAGGACGCGCTTGAAAACGCTGAAGGGTCTGACAAAGCTGTTGTTCTGGCTGAGAAAATCATTGAAAAAATCGTGGTGCGCGAAGTGGCGCGAGGCCGTGATAAGCTGCCGCAACGGCGCAAAGGGTATACCCAAAAGGCAGTTGTTGGCGGCCATAAGGTATATTTGCGCACCGGTGAATACAAAGACGGCACCTTGGGTGAGATTTTTATTGATATGCACAAGGAAGGCGCGGCATTCCGTGCGATGATGAACAATTTTGCTATCGCGATTTCGGTGGGCCTGCAATACGGCGTGCCGCTGGATGAATATGTGGATGCGTTCACCTTTACGCGGTTTGATCCAGCGGGAATGGTGCAGGGCAATGATAGCATTAAATCTGCCACCTCGATCATTGATTATATCTTTCGAGAGCTGGCGATTTCTTACCTTGATCGCACCGATCTGGCCCATATCAAACCCGAAGGCGAGAGTTTTGACAGCTTGGGGCGTGGTGAAGAAGAAGGCAAGGCCAATGTTGGTGCCCCATCTGAAAGCGCCACAAATTCGTTGGAGATGATTAAACAGCTATCTTCTACCGGGTATCTAAGAAGTAGATTACCCCAAGGTATCAGTGGCTTATCGACTGACCTTGAAGTAACAACAACTGAAACCGCCACAATTGCGGTGATGGACGACCGGACCAAAGCAAAGATGCAAGGCTATGAGGGGGATCCTTGTGGCGAATGCGGCAACTTTACTTTGGTGCGCAACGGAACCTGCATGAAATGCAACACCTGTGGGGGGACCTCTGGGTGTAGCTGATTGCAGACAGGGGGGAGTGCTATTCTGCTTAGCGCTTCCTTGCATTCAGGCCGCAGGCAAAACAAACCGAGCGGTTAACGATGAGCCTGAAATGCGAGACTTGGGGGGATGGTTCAGCCATCCCCCTTTTTTTATTCTGCCAGCCATTGTGATATGCTTTCATCCATGGGCACATCTATGGATTGGCGTAAAGCGTATCGTGCCCGGGAAATACGCGACATAGCCGTGCCAGGTGGGAGGTCAAGTATTTTGGCAATTTGCGAATAGCTGTGGCCAAATTTCACCAGGCTTAAAATTTCCTGATGCGCACGGGTCAGCCCGCCTATCTCGGCCAATACCTGTTGGCAGAACAGTTTCTGGCTGGCGCTGCTTTGTGGATCAGCGGATTCGATTTCTGGATCGTTAGCTTGGTCGCGCTGCTTTTTGCGCAAAAAATCATTGTGCAGGTTTCGTAATATGGAAAACGTATACTTTTGCAGGTCTTGAATATCTTCCGCTTGATCCTGACGATTGAGAAGTCGTTCAATAGTTTGCTGCACCAGCTCCTCAGCGGTGTCTGTCTGATCGCTCAGATAATGCGCGTAACGTAAAAGGTCAGGGTGCAAATCGTTAATGGCACTGGAAAGGGCGTTGTTCATGGCCGTTTCTCCCATCTATTTGAGCCGCAAAGATGAGCCAATATCTGCTGTGTAACAAGCTGG
This sequence comes from Rhodobacterales bacterium, assembly GCA_003228875.1. Taxonomy (GTDB): domain Bacteria; phylum Pseudomonadota; class Alphaproteobacteria; order Rhodobacterales; family Rhodobacteraceae; genus UBA3077. Next base: position 19,620 of record QIGK01000110.1, on the reverse strand, counting down.
CGGAAACTGGCCGAGCAACATCCGGCCTATGATTTTAAGGGAAATTGGGCGGGAATGCGCCTAAATTTGGGTATGGTCGGTGGGTTCCCGCGCAAAAAGCCAAATGGAAAAACGGACAGGGAATAATTGTCATCTGGCCACGTCTCTAGGGGGGAAGGCTAAGCGTTTTAGCTTTTGGGGCCATGAAGCCCACCAATCAAATGGAGAAGACACATGAAAAAGATTTTAATCTCGACTGTTGCGGTTATTGGATTTGCAGGTGCTGCAATGGCTTTTGAAGAGGCCATGGATACCGATAATGACGGGGTGCTCTCCGAGGCCGAAATGGTGGCGGCTTATCCCAACATCACAAGGGAAATACTGGATGCAGTTGACACCGACAGTGATGGCAACATCAGCCTTGAAGAATGGACCGTTGCAAAGGAAAGCGGTTTGCTTGGTGAAGGCTAAAATATGCCTCTCTTGGCCCCTTGCTTGTGTGCGAGGGGCCATTTTTTTGTGCTGGCGGGCTAGCCAAGCCCGCGTGCCATAGCCGCAACGCCGGTGCGGGCGATATCTGTCAGGCCCAATGGGCGCATCAAATCCGTAAAAGCATCAATTTTTTCAGGGGTGCCGGTGATTTCGAACACAAAACTTTCCAGAGTGCTATCCACTACGTTAACCCGAAAAATATCGGCCAGACGCATAGCTTCAACACGTTTATCGCCGCTGCCAGCAACCTTAAGCAAAGCCATTTCACGTTCAACCGATGGGCCTTCTACGGTCAGGTCATTCACTTCGTAAACCGGAATAATCAAGCCAAGCTGGGCTTTGATTTGTTCGATCACAGCCGGTGTGCCGGTTGTGACGATGGTAATACGGGATTTGTGGCCTTCGGCATCTGTTTCAGCGACGGTCAGGCTGTCAATATTATAGCCACGCCCGGAAAAAAGCCCAATGACACGGGCCAGAACACCAGCCTCGTTATCGACCAGAATTGTCAATGTGTGGGTTTCCAACATCTCGTCCAGAGGATTTTTCAGATCATAGGCGCTTTTGCGACTGGAGCCTTTTTGGATGTGTAGAGCGTTCATGGCGGTCTCCTGATGGTTCGGGCGGATTTTGCCCAAATGAAACTAAATGTCCAGCTATTCGCTGGCGGTTATGCGTAATTGATCGGGCGGGGGCAGTTGAATGCGGCCATCCATTGGCAAGCTGGCACGGTTTTTGATGAACCGGCCTAATAGTGGCGCAAATTCAATACCGATTTTTTTGGCATCGCTACTGTCCATCTCGGTTAGATACCTTTGCTGTATGCCTTTGTTAAACTGGGTAAAGCGGTTATTCAGCGCCACATGGGCGATTTGTTCTGCATCGCCAACAATTTGTAATTGATCCAGTATCTGTTGCGCGGATTTGACGGTGTCAAACGCCACATCATCATAACAAAGCGGCAATGTTCCGGGCAGGCGCAACCAAGCGGTCAGGCTGTCACATTGGTTTCGGATGCCTTTTATGGCGTCTTCCAGCGATTCGATCTCTGCAAACGCGATCGATCCTTTGGCGCGGGATTTGGCACCATGATCCATCATTGACAGCGCAATATCGCGAGGATCACGGTAAACCGCATGGGCGAGTGCATGACCTGACTGGACCATTTTAACCACCGAAGGATTGGGCCGGTTGTGGGACTTTAAGGCAATCGGATAACCCAGATCATCGACCAGCTGCAACATTTCATCAGCTTGATCCTGAGAGATATTTTGAACAAAGTTGACCTTTTTGGCTTTTTCAATGGCGTCAAGATCAAAGCGTGGCTGTGGATAGCCCGCCAGTTCCAGCGCGGTGCGCGCCAGATGGAACGCAATTGTTGAGCCAGCTTTGGTGATGCTATAGCTGAAATAAACCAATGGTTTCATTGGCCTAAACCATCACCGATCCGCTGCTATCAATGGCGCCTTCGGTGCTGTCGTCACCCATCAGCATTTCATTATGGGCTTTGCCGCTGGGGATCATCGGGAAACAGTTTTCATGTTTCTCGATCAGGCAATCCATAATAACCGGACCGTCATGATCAATCATTTCCAGAATGGCATCATCAAGATCACTGGGGTTATCAACACGGATACCCTTAGCACCAAACGCCTCTGCCAGTTTAACGAAATCTGGCAAGGCCTCAGACCAAGTTGACGAATAACGTTCGCCGTGCAGCAATTGTTGCCATTGGCGCACCATGCCCAAACGCTCATTATTCATGATAAATTGTTTTACCGGTGCTTTATATTGTACAGCTGTGCCCATTTCCTGCATGTTCATCAGGAATGACGCATCGCCAGCCACGTTAATGACCAACGCATCGGGATGGGCGATTTGCACACCCACCGAGGCCGGCAAACCATAGCCCATCGTGCCCAGCCCGCCCGAGGTCATAAAGCGGTTCGGGTCCTCAAACCCTAAAAACTGCGCTGCCCACATTTGGTGTTGGCCCACTTCGGTGGTGATATACCTGTCATGGTTTTTGGTTAGGGCTTCAAGCCGTTGTAGGGCGTATTGGGGTTTGATAATACTGTCGGAATTGCGATATTTCAGGCAATCAACATTGCGCCAGCCCTCAATTTCGGCCAACCAGTCTTTAACCGCCACCGAATTGGTTTTGCGCCCCCGAGATTTCCAGACTTTTAGAATATCCTCCAGAACATGACCAATATCGCCGATGATAGCGGTGTCCACACGGATGATTTTGTTAATGCTAGACGGGTCTATATCGATATGCACCTTATAGCTGTTCGGGCTGAACGCATCGGTGCGACCTGTTATTCGGTCATCAAACCGCGCGCCAACACAAAGCATAAAGTCACAATCATGCATGGCGTTATTAGCCTCATAAGTGCCGTGCATGCCCAGCATTCCCAGCCAGTTTTCGCCCGATGCCGGATAAGCGCCAAGGCCCATCAGCGTTGAGGTGATCGGGAAATTGGTGCTGGCCACCAGCTCTCGCAACAACTGGCTGGCACCGGTGCCAGAGTTGATAACCCCGCCACCCGAATAGATAATTGGCCGCTTGGCCTTTTCTAACGCGATAACTGCTTGGGTAATGGCATCAATATCGCCTTTGACCTGCGGGTTATAATGGCCTTTGTGTGCTTTGGCTTTTGGCGTATATTTGGCGCTGGCGAATTGCACATCCTTGGGGATGTCCACCAGAACCGGCCCCGGTCGGCCCGATGTGGCAACATGAAACGCCTGATGAATGGTTGCGGCCAAATCAGCCGTGTCTTTGACCAGCCAGTTATGTTTTGAACAGGGGCGAGTGATGCCAATGGTATCTGCCTCCTGAAAAGCATCATTGCCGATCATAAAAGTTGGCACCTGACCCGACAGAACAATCATCGGGATACTGTCCATCAACGCATCCGTCATTCCGGTCACAGCATTTGTGGCACCGGGGCCGGATGTAACCAGAACCACGCCGGGTTTGCCGGTAGACCGAGCGTAACCCTCAGCCGCGTGGGTGGCACCTTGTTCGTGGCGCACAAGAATATGGCGGATTTCGTTTTGCTGAAACAGCTCGTCATAAATTGGAAGCACAGCGCCGCCGGGATACCCAAAGACGGTATCAACGCCTTGGTCTTTCAAGGCTTCGATAACAATTTTTGCACCGGTCATTTCCGACATTTTATGTCTCCGTTTATGATTCTGTGTTGGCAAAAAAAAACCCCCGATTTTCGGAGGTCGATGCAAAACAAGTTCAAAACCTTAGGTTCTAAACGTCCCGCACCGGGCAAATACCACCACTAGAATTTTAATTTTATGTTTCATGGGGGGATTTTAGGTGCGTCGTTTCCCGAGGTCAACGCGAAAGTGTAAATTTAATTGCGGAAAGGAATGGAAAAATTGCGGTTTGTTTCAAAAAATTCCAAACATTGCGTAGAAAATAATTTATCAAATACGGAAGATCGGTTCAATCACCTTACCGGTTTGATCGTTTCAATAGTGTTAATGGGTCATTTTTGTTTTAACTGTTGGCATAGGACCCTTTGAACGCTAGCTTACTGCTACTTATTCGATCTGCTTGGCCAAAAGGTCAAAGCGAATATCTGGGAGGAATTAAATGGATCGTCGTTCTTTTATCACCAAAGCAGCACTTGGTGGCACCGCTGCTGTTGCTGCGGGCACTTTGGCTGCACCTGCTTATGCGCAGGGCAACCGCACGCTGACTATGGTTACATCATGGGGCCGCGGCCTTGCCGGCGTTTTTGACGCAGCGCAACGCGTGGCAGACAGCATTACAGCAATGTCTGACGGTTCTTTGACCATTGAGGTCAAAGCCGCTGGCGAACTGGTTGGTGCTTTTGAGGTTTTTGATGCGGTTACATCTGGTCAGGCTGACATGTATCACGCGGCTGACTATTACTTTATTGGTCAGCATCCGGGTTACGCCTTTTTTACATCTGTGCCCTTTGGCATGGCCGCACAAGAACTGGTAAACTGGTATCACCATGGTGATGGCCGCGCATACCATGACCAACTGGGCGAAGTGTTTAACCTGAAATCGTTCTTGGCTGGTAACACAGGCGCGCAGGCGGGTGGTTGGTTCCACAAGGAAATCAATTCTGCCGAAGATTTCAACGGCCTGAAATTCCGTATGCCGGGTCTTGGCGGCGAAGCGCTAGGTAAACTTGGCGCATCGGTTCAGAACCTTCCGGGTGCAGAAGTGTATCAAGCGCTGGCATCAGGCGCACTAGATGGTACTGAGTGGATCGGCCCATGGGCTGACGAAACTGCCGGTTTCCAAGAAATCACCAAAATCTATTACACTGCGGGCTTCCATGAGCCAGGCGCTGGTCTGTCTTTGGCAACCAATCTTGAAGTGTTCAACAGCTTGTCACCAACTCACCAGAAAATCATTGAAATTGCTTCTGGCGAAGCGCATCAGTGGAACCTTGCGCAATTCCTTAACAATAATGGTGCTTCACTAAAACGTCTGGTTGGCGAAGGTGTTCAAATTCGCGAATTTAATGAAGGCGTCTGGGATGCATTTGGTTCAGCTTCGGCCGAAGTTCTCGACAGCTATATGGATGACGCTTTGTTTGCTGAAATGCGCGCGTCTTATAATAAGTCGATGGTCGAGTCTTCTTCATGGATCCAAAATGCCGAAGGCAACTATCGTAAACAGCGTGACCGCATTCTGGGTTAATTCCTGATTGCAGATCATTCGCGTCCGCCCCTTTGGGCGGGCGCGTTATTTTTGGCCCTTCATTTGAGAGTTGATACATGGCAGGCGCGCTAGGCTGGTTCTTCACCCAAATCTGGATGGGATTCGTAAATTTCTTTACCGCAGTAAGCAACCCTTCGGCATGGTTGAACTGGACAGATAAAGAGGCGGTAATTAAATTTATTTATTACGGCGCTTCAATAGAATTTTTGTTTATTGTCATTGATTTATTCCTTGTTATTACCGTTATTGGCCTGTTCAGGCGCAAGTTTCTTTGGGCAGTTGTTCGCATCATTGAGGGTTTTTCCAACGGGGTTGGCCGGTTTTTTGCCTGGGCGGGCTTGTTGATGGTTTTGCAGCAGGTGATGATTGTTTTCCTGCAACGCATTTTTCGGGTTTCGGAAATTTCGATCGGCCCATTTGGTTCGGTTTTTACAAAAGACCTAAGCTGGTTTGGCGAAGAATTGAAACTTTATAACGCTATGGTCGTGGCTTTGGTCTGCGCCTATACATTTGTGCAGGGTGGCCATGTGCGGGTTGATCTGTTTTATTCACGGTTCAGTTTTCGCTTTAAACGTATCGTTGATATGTTTGGATCGCTGTTTTTCATTATGCCAACCATGTTTCTGATCTGGTTATATGGCTGGTTCTTTATGTGGCGCCATTTGGTTACGCCAAAATTCGCGGCCTCTGAATCGCTTGAAAAAATGCTCAGAAAAGCCAGTTTTCTTAAGGAAAACATTGAAACCATCGGGTTTTCGCCAAACGGCTTTAACGCCTATTTTCTGTTTAAGGTTCTGCTGGTTTCATTTGCGTTGATGATGATTGTGCAAGGCGTTGGCTTCTTTTACCGCTCCTTACTGGAAATGATCGAAGGCCCAGAATCCGAGGGCAAGTATCTAGATAAAGATAAACTAAACGACGAGCTGGCGGAAACCGTCGCCGCGATACATTAAAGGGGCCTAAGGCATGTTATTTGGTTTAGATGGGGTCGAAGTTGGCCTGATTATTGTATTTTCAAGCTTGTTTATTGGTATTATGTCCGGTTTTCCGGTGGCGTTTTCAATTGGCGGGGCCGCGGTTGCTGCTTTTGGTATTCTGGCAGCACTTGATAATTCAGGGGTGCTGGTGCATGCCGCGATTGATACGCGCGGCGAAGATTATTTGGCACTGGTTAATGGTGGCATCGCCCGTGATACCATCTCGATATTCCGATATCCTGATCTGCCCACCAAGATCGGGCCACTGTTTGAAAACGGCTGGCAAGTCGCGATGGACCGGAATATTTCCTTTATTGTGAACCGGATGAACGAACGGGTGTTTGCCGGGCAATCCATTGAAACCCTGTTGGCTGTTTTGATGTTTGTGTTGATGGGCGTCACGCTTGAACGCTCCAAGATCGCTGAAGACCTGCTAACCACCATGGCACGAGTCTTTGGGCCTTTGCCCGGTGGGCTGGCGGTTTCGGTGGTTCTGGTCGGCGCGTTTTTGGCGGCCTCGACCGGGATTGTTGGGGCAACCGTGGTCACAATGGGGCTGTTGTCGCTGCCAACCATGCTGCGCAATGGTTATTCGCCGGAATTGGCAACAGGGGTAATTGCGGCTTCGGGGACATTGGGGCAGATCATTCCACCCTCTATTGTGATTGTATTGCTGGGCACGCTGGCGGGTGATCTTTATGCTGCGGCACAGGAAAAAACCGCGCAGGCTTTGGGGTGCACAGATGCGTTAACTTATCTGGGTCATGCAGCGGTACTTTCGGTGGGCACATTGTTTAAGGCAGCATTATTGCCTGGCATCATGTTGGCGTTTCTTTATGCGCTTTACGCTTTTATCTACGCGCTTTTCTTTCCACATAACGCGCCGCCAATCGCGGTTACCAGCAAATCAGGTGGCGGCGATGGTCGTGGCAAAAATCACAGCCTGATTTGGTATCTTGGCGCGCCTATCGGGATCATTGTTCTGGCTATTGGGATGGGTGGCTTCAACATTTCAGGCAATCAGACAGTTACGGTTCTTTCGGTCGCAGATATCGGCGAGCAGCCCGAATTGCGCACCAGAGTTTCCGAGCAATGCCAAGCTGCCATGATCGAAAGACACGGGATTGAGCTATGGGACGAATCGGTTGCCAAACGTGCGGAAATCGACGCAGCTGGCGGCACCCTAAGCCAAGAAGACCGTGAACGCACACCAGAGCAAGTAGAAGAAATTCGCCTGCAATTAATAGCAGACGCCGCGCCCATTGGCACCGGCTTGTTGACGCTTTTGGTTTTAGCCGCGCTCATCATGACAACCACCTTTGGCGTGGCGCCGTTTTCGGATCGAAAACCGCTGATTATCGGGGCTTTAGGAATATTGGCAGCTTTAATAGTTGATACATTATTCCTTGGGCCTGTCAGTACGTCTGGGCGAATATTCCTTTTGCAAGGCCTGCCATTTGCAATGATTGTTTATGCCATTCGAAAATCCGGACCGTTGCTGGGCAAAAACGAAGTATTGAGGGTGGTCTTCCCGCCCTTGGTGTTGATCGTTGCTGTGCTTGGGTCCATTCTTGGCGGCATTACAAACCCAACCCCTGCGGCAGCGCTGGGTGCTGCCGGTGCTATCTTGCTGGCTGCCTATCGTAAACTGAGCGACGAGCAAAAATCTGGCAAAGTTATCATCTGGACCAGTTTTGCACTGATGATCATGTTATTGATTGGCATCAACTTTGATCTGCGCACCGGCATTGATCGCGGCAACGTTTTGTCATGGAATTCCATTCAAAGCTGGATCGCAATTATTGTTGCTCAAGCTTCTTATTTTGTTGCCATGGGCGGTTTGTTTTATGCCTGTTTTGTTTTGTGGCGCACCACGGTGCTGTCACCGGTGGTGCGGGAAACTGCCAAAGTGACTTCAATGGTTTTTGCCATTCTGATCGGTAGCCAGATGCTCAATCTTGTGATTATTTCGTTTGGCGGCGAGCATTATATTCAACAGTTCCTGCAATCGTTTGACAATGAATTCAAAGTGTTCCTGATTGTCATGCTGGTGTTGTTTTTCCTTGGCTTCGTTTTGGACTTCTTGGAGATTATATACATCGTAATCCCGATTGTTGGACCGGTCATTTATGGCGGCACCATGGACCCAAGCTGGGTTACCATCATGATTGCGGTAAACCTGCAAACCAGTTTCTTAACGCCTCCATTTGGCTTTGCGTTGTTTTACCTGCGCGGGGTTGCGCCCAAAGGGGTCACCACCGGCCATATTTACCGGGGGGTTGTTCCCTTTGTGATCATTCAGGTCGTGGGGCTGGGATTGCTTTGGTATTTCCCTTGGGTTGTGACCATTGTGCCAAACTTGCTCAGCTAAAAAAACCCGGCGGGGCGGAATGTTAGCTGCGTCGGTGGATTTAGCGTTTAACCGTGGGGCAGGTGAATGGCTGCGACCTGCTCGGGGATCGGCTCATTTGGCATCGCGTCATTTGAAGCAGCAAGATCAATTGGTTTCCATTGCCCCATCTGAAATGTTTGCAGTGGCATGAATTTAGATTTGTAATCCATTTTCGGGCTGTTTTGCACCCAATACCCCAAATAGACAAATGCCATGCCCACTTGCTGGGCAATCCGAATATGGTCCAGAATCATATAGGTGCCGATGCTGTTACGCGCCATTTTGGGCTTAAAAAAGGAATAAACCATCGACAACCCGTCGGTCAGGGTGTCGGTCAGGCAAACAGCGACCAGTTTGTCATCAAGTGTATATTCAACCAGTTGAGTATTAACCGGCGATTCCTCAACCATTGCAGAAAATTCCTCCACCTCCATGCCTGCCATGCCGCCATTTTCATGTCGGCTATTTAAATAGGTGGAAAACAATGCATAGTGTTCTTCGGTGACCCATGTGCGTTTAATGGTTCGGACAAGTTTTTGATTTCGGCGCAATACTCTTTTTTGAGATTTCGAGGGCTTAAATTCCTGCACATCGACCCGGGCAGATTTGCAAGCATTGCAATCCGAACAGCTTGGCCGATAAATCACATTTTGCGATCGACGAAACCCCTGATGTGAAAGAGCATCGTTCAATTCCAACGCAGAATCGACATCAAGTGTAGTGAAAAGTTTGCGTTCTTCCCGGTCGGGCAGATATGGGCAGGGCTGGGGCGCTGTCACATAAAATTGCGGAGAGACGGGAAGTGTGTGGCGCATTTTTCGGTTTGTCCTTTGTTTGGCTTAGCCTAACAAGGAAAACGTCTGTTGGGCAAGCCTATGTTGCCCACAAGGGGCGGCGAACCGCCCCCGAAAGGATTAGGCAAAGCTTGGGCTATGGCCCAGATTTGGGGCATTGTCCGACTTGGCCGCAGCAGGTGCAGGTGCAGGTTCTGGCGTTTCGTCAAAATTCTGTTTTTCACGATCATCCATAAACTGATCAAACTCAGCTTTGTCCTTGGCAGCGCGCAGATTTTCCATAAAACCATTAAAGGCGTTTTGTTCGTCCTGAAGACGTTTCAGCGTTTCATCACGGTAGTTGTCAAAAGCGGTGTTTCCAGTTGACGAAAAACCTCGACGGCGACGGCTATAACAATTTTTTCCCATGCGATTTGTTCCAATCATATAAAAGAGGACGATAAGGCCGATTGGCCAGAAAAAGATAAATGCAAGGATCATGGTGGCGATCCATGCGCCTTTGCCGTGGCCATCTAGCCAATCTCGGGCGTTTGTCAGCCATTGTGCGGGCTTCGACATTGTTTGTTTTCCTTTCAAATGTAAATGTTTCTTACATTAACATATGTAGGAAGTCTGGCGGCACGGTCAAGGGTAATGTAAATGTTTTTTACATTAGTTGGAAATAATGCCCAAGCCGCGCAGATAAATGCCGGTGCCGCTTTCCAGAAGGTCTTCGGCAGAAAAGGGCGCACGACCGCCGGGCGCCCCCCGAGCAAACAATTCAACAACGCCGTGCGACATTGCCCAGATGTGATGGCTGACCATAATTGCCGGCGGCCGTTCATTGGCTGGCAAATGGGCGAGCAGCTTTTCGGCAGCCAATGTCATGACAGACATGGCACGAGTGGAAACAGTGGTTAGATCAGAATTTCCAGTTAGGGAAATGCCGGATTCAAACATGGCGATATAATGGCCGGGATGGCGTTTGGCAAACGCCAGATAGGCGCGCCCGACTTTTGAAAAAGCGCTAAGCGCTGTGGGTTGGCCATTGTCATAGGCATGTTCCAGCAGATCTCCGAACAAGATATATCCTTGGCGGGCGACCTCAGCGATCAGGTCTTCGCGGCCCTTAAAATGGCGATAGGGCGCAGCAGCAGAAACTCCTGCCTGACGCGCGGCCTCGGCCAAAGTGAACCCCTGCGGGCCTCTGTCGGTGATCAACGCCAATGTTGCCTCAACAAGGGCCTGTTTAAGGTTCCCGTGGTGATAGGATTTACGTTCACGGCTTTCTTCGTTCATGGGCTAGACCTAAAGGGCAGGGTTGCAATAGACAAGGGTGTCAATTGGCCTCAAACCCCATCATTTCTGGGGTGCCACAGATTTGGTCATCAAGGTCGCTCATCACATCGGTGTCTTTTTCCGTATAGTCAAATTTGGATAGAACCAACCGCATTGCCGCTAATCTTGCCCGGCGTTTGTCATCGGATTGAATAACATTCCAAGGCGATTCATCGATGTGGGTATGGATAAACATTTCGTTTATGGATGGCGCTGGAATAGGCTTCCCACTTTGACAATCCTTTGACATCAATCATGGAAAGTTTCCAATGTTTTAGCTGGTCTTCTTCCCGCGCCAGAAACCGTCGTAACTGTTCGGCCCGGCCAACCGTCAGCCAGATTTTGATCAAGGATATTCCATCACGCACCAGCATTTGCTCAAAATTCGGGACTTGGCGAAAAAACCTGTCGCGTTGATCATCGGTGCAAAACCCGAATACTTTTTCAACCACGGCGCGGTTATACCAGCTTCGGTCAAAGAACACGATTTCGCCAGCCGAGGGCAGGTGCTGGATATAGCGCTGAAAATACCATTGGGTTTGTTCGGTATCCGAGGGTTTTGAAAGCGCCACAACCCGTGCCCCGCGCGGGTTCAGGTTTTCGCGAAACCGCTTGATGGTGCCGCCTTTGCCTGCTGCGTCGCGGCCCTCAAACACAATGGCGACACGTTGACCGGAGACCTTGACCCATGATTGCAGCTTAACCAGTTCAATCTGAAGATTTTTAAAGCTTGCTTCATAATCCTTGCGTTTCATGGCTTTTTTATGGGGATAATCGCGGCTGAGGATGTCTTTTGAATCTGAATTATTGATGGCCTCGCGAATGGATTCCGGTGCCAATTCAGCAAAATACCGGCTTATTTCGCCGTCAAAAGGTTTTTGTGCCATGGTTTCCCTCTCATCAAGCCAAAGCTTCGGCCAGACCTTCCTTGTAGATCTGGCGCATTTCAATGCTATCAACCACATGGTGGCCTGTTCCAGCAGGGCGATAGCTGTAACGCACATTCTTGGTTTCCGGGTCGAGCAGCCGGCTATTCAAATCAAAATAGCGGATGCCATTGCTTTCGGATTTGGATCTTAGCAGGTCGTTAAAATCGTTGCCAATGGATTTTCGAGCCTCGTATGACGGATAAATTTCAAGCAGTTTTTGTAATTTCTGGATGTCGATTTTGGTTTTTTTGTTTTTGCGAAGCGCATGCGAAACATAGTCAACCGAGCTGGTGTGATCTTCCAGAACGGTTTGGTTAATGCCCTTGATAATCGGCGTAGTTTTGGTGCGAAACGACAGGATGTTCTGGATATACTTGTCGATGATTTCTTTAAAAAGATCATCGGGGTCAAATACATCAGAACGTTCCAGCCACCGGTGATACAGCCCGAGTTCCACGTCAACCTGACCAAATGCATATACGGTATGGCTGCAATATTTCCGGTATTTTTTAACTAGCCTATGGGTAATAGAGCGTAGCGCCAAAGAGCTTTTCCGGCGGCCAAATCCGGTCATGGAAGCGCCTCGAACTTTGTGACAATAAATCTGCCGCTCCTCGCCGTTACCGTCCACAAACGGGCCTAAAAGCGAGTGGTTGAAAAAGCTCCGGCTGTGGGAATCACCAAGGACCAACACACCGTTGCTTGCCGTTTCTGCGACTTCATATTGTGCTTCGTGATTGCCCGGCCAGAATTTCATTTACTTGGAATCCCCTTCCAGAATTTTGGTGATGTCGATATTTGTTGTCTGGTAAATCTGGTTGATCCAGTTGCCATACAGCAAATAACCATGGCTGCGCCAGCGGTTCTCGGGTGGGTTTTTGGGGTCATCCTTCGGATAGTAATTCATTGGGATATTGATCGGGGTTTTGACGGCAACGTCCCGATCATATTCGTCTTTCAGCGATGTGGAATCATATTCCAGATGGTTAAAAATATAGAGCGCCCGATGGGCTTTGTCTTCGACCAGCGCTGGGCCGGATTCAGTGGAGTGAATAAGGGTTTTTAACCCGCTGGCATTTTGAATATCCGTCTCGGTATTTTCCGTCCAGCGGCTGACCGGCATGACAAAATCATCCGAAAACCCCCGCAAATACGGCGAAGTTGGCGCAAGGTTTTTATGGCGAAAACAGCCAAATGCTTTGTGGTCAAGCATGATTTTGGGCACGTTATGAAAATGATGGATCATCGCCATGCCCCCCCAGCAAACCCCGAATGTAGACAGAACATTGGTCTGGGTCCAGTTCATGAGCTCAACCATTTCATCCCAATAGGATACCTGTTCAAACGGCAAATGTTCAATCGGTGCGCCGGTGATGATTAGCCCGTCAAACATTTGATCTTTAATTGCATGAAAAGGTTGATAAAAAGATTCCATATGTTCAGGCGTGGCGTTCTTGGACACATGTTCGGACATGCGGATCAGGGTAAGATCAATCTGCAAGGGTGTTGCGGCAATCAGTCGGGCGAATTGCAGTTCGGTTTGCTCTTTTTTAGGCATCAGGTTCAACAAGCCGATTTTTAATGGGCGGATATCCTGACGCGCAGCGGTGCTGCTATCCATGACATTGACGCCCTCATTTCGCAAAATACCAAAAGCAGGTAAATCATCGGGAAGCTTGATGGGCATGGTTAATTCCGATCTATTGCTAAGGCGATCAGGTCGCTGAAATCTTTGCTGTCACGAATATTTCTGACTTCGGCGGCGTGCACTGTGATGCCCCAGTTTTTGGCAATGGCTGCATATCGCGGGATGCGGCTGGCCAGTAATTCGCCAAAGCCCCAGCGAATAAAATCATCAGGGTCAACTTGGCCTTCGTCACAGCCTTTGATTTCCAGATATTTCGCCCATTTTGAGATCAGGAATTTTTCGCGGTAATACATCGGTTTAGGCGTATTGCAAAAGCGTTGCTTAAGCTCGTCAGTGTCATCATCAGTGCCTTTGATCCAGACGGGCAGGGTGGCTTTTGACAGTGCTGATAAAACCGGGTCCTCAGGGTTTTCAGGGTCGACAATCTCGCATATCGAACCCGACGTGTCTGATATAAAATGGTCATAGCCATAAATGCTGATTGCTTTGTCGGCAAACACTTGGCTGTCGACGCTTGCGGCAATTTCTGCAATGCGGTGTTGGCGCTGTCGTTTCAAATACTGTGCAAACCGAACGCCGCCTTTGGCTGGATCACCGGGCTTGCCAAGATAGCTGGAAAGCGGTGACAGGTTCTCAAACGTGATGTTTGAAGCGATATAGATCGAATCGGACATCAACAAGTCGCGCAGAAACGGGTTCTGCATGGCCTCGCGCTTAAAGTTATCAACGATATGTTCGCCCATATAGCGTGTGCCAATGCGGTAATCGACGGAATAATGGAACCAGCCACCTTGCGCGCGCAGCATTTCCGACAGATAGGTCTTGCCAAGCCCAGACATCGCAATCAGCGCCACGCGTTTATGGGCAGCGGCTTTCCAATCGTTTGCGGAGCTATACAACATGTTCTTTTCCAAGCTATTTTTCTTAGGCATAACCGAGCCGGTTCAGCTTGAAAAGACCCAGCGGCAATGTTTCCATATACGCCCGTCAATCACAACCAGCCCCAGTGCAATGAATCCAAATCCAATGAAAGAGCGCAGTGGCAGCGTTTCTTGCAAGACCACTACGCCTAGCAAAATGGCGATGGGTGGCACAATAAGGGTGACCAGCATAGTATTGGCGGCACCCGCCATGGCCAATATTCTGAAATACAACAAATAGGCAAATGCCGTTGCTATGCTGGCAGCATAAAGAATTGCGATCCATGTCTGCAGTTTTAAATCAAAGCTTGGCAAGCCCTCAAAAACCATCACAATCGGGATCATGACAAGCGTTGAACAGGTGACCATGCCAGCGCTAACACAGGCCGGGGCCAAATTGGTAAGGTTTTTGCGCGCCCAGACGCTGGCAAGCGCATAACACAGCGTTGCGACAATACATGCCATTTGGGCAAGGCTGGTAAGATTAAAACTTTGAATTGAATCATAACCAACCGTAACGGCGATACCCATTACTCCGAGCAAAACGCCGATGATCTTTGGTTTTGTCAGACGTTCGTCCGCGAAAAACAAGGCTGCAACCAGAATGCCAAAAACTGCGGTGCCGGCATTGAAAATGGCGGTCAGGCCGGAATCAATCAGGGTTTGGCCATAATTCAACAAAGCAAATGGCAGGACATTGTTCAAAAGGCCCATTACAAGTAATGCGCGCCAAATTCGGAAACCCCGGGGCAAGGGCAGCTTTCTGAACCAGACATAAAGCCACAAGATCGGCGCAGCGATGCCGGTGCGAAAGGCAGCAAGTGCAAGCGGCGATAATTCTTCCAGCCCGATGGCGACGGTCAAAAAAACACCACCCCAGATGATGCCCAGCAATAGCAGTTCCAGCCATGCTCGGGTGCTGATATTTTGTTGATTAACCATTCAGGGTTATTAGGGGGCGGTGCTGTTGGTAACAAGCCTATAACAGCCACCCACATGGTATTTCGAAGCCCAACCCTGCCCAGTGAACGGGCTGGCCATATAGTGCAAACCGGCTAGATCAGAGCGGGCCCTTTTGCTCAATTGAATAACCCTAAGGCACTAATGCTTGCCTTTGTCCCACATATCTGGTGTCGGCAGGATTTCAAAAGTATGCTCTGGTGGCGGGTTTGGCAGGGTCCATTCCAGCGTTTCAGCATGTTCGCCCCAATAGGCGTTATTCTCAATTTTTTTGCCATAACGCAACGTGTAGAACACGATACCGATGAAGAACAGGAAAGAACCAAAGGAAAGGAACGCACCCAGTGATGAAACATAGTTCCACAGCGCGAAGGCTTCTGGATAGTCGATATAACGCCGAGGCATGCCCTGACGGCCAAGGAAATGCTGCGGGAAGAAGGTTATGTTCGCACCTGCAAACATCGTCCAGAAATGCAGCCAAACATCGTCCAGAAATGCAGCTTGCCTGCCCATTCGGGGTATTGGCGGCCTGACATTTTGCCGATCCAGTAATAAATACCGGCAAAGATACAAAACACCGCGCCCAGCGACATAACGTAGTGGAAGTGGGCAACCACATAATAGGTATCATGGTAGGCCCGATCCAGCGGTGCTTGTGAAAGCACAATACCGGTTACGCCACCAACGGTAAACAGGAACAAGAACCCCATTGCCCAAAGCATCGGTGTTTTGAAATCAATCGAGCCGCCCCACATGGTGGCGATCCAACTGAATACCTTGATGCCTGTGGGCACCGCAATCACCATGGTTGCCAGCATGAAATAGCTTTGCTGCGTGGTCGACATGCCAACCGTATACATATGGTGCGCCCAGACAACAAAGCCCAATGCGCCAATTGCGACCATCGCGTAAACCATCGGCAAATAGCCAAAAATCGGTTTTTTCGAAAAGGTCGAAATGACGTGACTAATGATGCCAAAGCCCGGCACAATAATCATGTATACCTCCGGATGACCAAAGAACCATAATAAGTGTTGATACAACACTGGGTCGCCGCCCCCCGCCGGGTCAAAGAAGGTGGTGCCGAAATTCCGATCCGTAAGCAACATTGTGATCGCGCCTGCCAGAACCGGCAGTGAGAACAGGATCAGGAATGCAGTGATAAAGATCGACCATGCAAAAAGCGGCGTTTTATGCAAAGTCATGCCCGGCGCACGCATGTTCAGGAATGTGGTTATCATGTTGATCGCGCCCAGAATGGAAGACGCGCCCGAAACATGGACCGCAAAAATCGCCAAATCCATAGAATAACCGCCTTCGATACTAGAAAGCGGCGGATACAGAACCCAGCCAACACCAGAACCGGTCTGGCCATCGCCACCCGGCGCCAAAAGCGACGCAACGCCAAGTGCGGAACCACAGACATAAAGCCAGAAAGAAAGGTTGTTCATACGCGGAAAGGCCATATCCGGCGCGCCGATCATCAGCGGCATGAAATAGTTACCAAAGCCACCAAACAACGCAGGAATAACCACAAAGAACATCATCAGGATGCCGTGATACGTGATCATTACGTTCCATAAATGGGGGTTTGGCGTACATTCGCTAACCGCAGCTGGCAGCAATCTTGCGCCTTCGGTACACATGAACTGAACCCCAGGGTTCATTAGCTCCATGCGCATGTAAACTGTCATTAGAACCGAGATAAACCCGACTGCCGCAGATGTGAAAAGGTATAGAATACCAATATCTTTGTGGTTTGTTGACATGAACCAACGGGTAAAAAACCCGGGCCGTGCATGTCCATCTTGGCCGGTAGCGGCTGAATTTGCCATTAACATTCTCCTGACGCGTGTCCCTGTTCAGCGAATCTTTTGCAGATTTCGCTTCACTCTTCATGGTTGGTTTGTAAAACACCTGTTTGATAGGCTCAACTGTTATGAATGCCGCATGGCGCGGAAACCAAGAAATAATGCGTGACATTGCAGCGCAGACCCCAGAATTTGCCTAATCCGGACCATCAAACAAAAGCAATTGTCCTTTTAGGTTGTCGATTCAAATACAGTTTGAAAGCTGGCTTTCAGGGCAGCATCCAGTTCACGCATGGAAACAGGCAGCCCAAGGTCAGCCAGACTGGTGATGCCGTGTTCATTAATCCCACAGGGAATGATACCGCTGTAATGGCTTAGATTAGGGTTCAGGTTGATTGAAATACCGTGAAAAGCTACCCATTTGCGTATTCGCACGCCAATGGCGGCGATTTTGTCCTCAGCAATGGTTCCATCCACCAAAAGTGGCTTATCAGGCCGCGCCACCCAAACACCAACCCGACCGGAGCGCCGCTCTGCGATTACCTCAAAATGGGCAAGCGTTACAATCACCCATTCTTCCAGTTTCCAGACATATTTTCGCACATCTTGGCCGCGCTTGTTCAGATCCAGCATCGCATAAGCAACCCGTTGGCCCGGCCCATGATAAGTGTATTCACCGCCACGGCGCGATTGATACACCGGAAAACGATCCGGCGTCACAAGGTCTTTGATCTTGGCGCTGGTGCCTGCTGTATAAAGCGGCGGATGTTCCAACAGCCAGATTTGCTCGGGCAGGGCAGCGTCAATAATTCCGCGAACACGGTTTTCCATTTTGCTTAACGCTGCCGGATATTCTATGGGCGATTTTGAATGTGTCCACTGGACCACGGTTGACCTCTTGGTTGGGTTTCAAGCGCCTGGGGCTTTTACAAATCGATGACTGTGATAGTATTTGTAAAACCATCAAAGCCGAGGAACATGTTTATTGCAAAGTTATCTTACAAAACCGTCCCCGAATTCAATACAAAACATTTTTGAATGCCGGATTTTTGCACCCAATGTTGCCGTTCATAATCGTCGCGCAGGCAATTTCACATGGGCCAACCAAAACGCCCATCAAGATGCAACCATTAATGCCTGCTGCGCATCTTATTATTGTTTGGAACACCAAGTAAAAGGCCAAAGGTAAAACCATGAAAATTACTGTCTTTATGACTGCATTTATGATGATTGCGATTAATTTTTCACCCACAAGTGTTGTTGCAAGTTCCCATAATGGGGGCTTTCTTAATGGATTGTTTAACAACGGCCAACGCGCCCGTGACCGACAAGCTGCGGCACATGCCGCTGAGGCCCAGCGTCGCGAAAACCGGCAAATACAAACCGCTTTGCTGTATTTTGGCTTTGATGTGGGCGTTGTTGACGGCATCGTTGGCAAAAATACCCGCTCAGCAATTCGTGCGTATCAGCAGGCAATGGGGTTTGCCAGCACCGGCAGGTTAGAAACCAGCGAACAAGATTTCTTGTTGTCTGCCTATACTGAATTTTCAAATGGTAATTCCGACGTTAACTGGCAAATACTTGCTAACTCCGAAGGTGCGTTAGGCTTGTTAAAAGCCCTTTATTTAGGGGAAAACCCGATTGCTGATGGTGTCATTCAAACGGTTGAACCAGATCAGAACTCAATGCGCGCCTTTTGCGTTAACCTTGAAGCATCCGGCGACATTGAACTGGTTAAGGCCCAGTTTTGCAATCTGCGGCAGTTGGCGATTGATCAAGCCAATATTTTGGCGACCTCCGGTCTTGCCTCGCCGGGATTGTCAATTATTGATGTGGATTGCGCCGCGTTGGCTGAAAAAACATCGTTTGCCGTGAATGATATTCGACTAGGAAGGCCAGAGGAAATCAAGGCAATGCTAATGCTTTGGCAACAAAACTCCGGCATGTCGCAAGACCAGTTGAAACGCCTCGCAAGAATTTGTCTTGGCACTGGTTATGCTTTTGATGATGCACAACTGGCGTTGGTTTCGGCATTGGTTTTATCGGGCCTAGATGAGGCAATTTACACGGAATTGACAGGCTATCATCTGGCATTTGGCATCGGATATGCTGGTGAAGGAGACTATGATCTCGCTAAAAACTGGGTTGATTTGGCAGCGCAGGAACATCTTCAGGAACCGTTTGCCTTGACGGGCCAATCCGGTGAAAAACGATCGGAAATTTTGGCGGACATCGGTGATATTCTTGCCGTGGCAAGATAATTCAACCGATTTGCAATATTTCTGTTTTCCCGACTAAAAGCGCTTCACAACCTCAAAAGCCGGTGCTAAACACCGCCACATTAAGTGCGGTCGTGGCGGAATTGGTAGACGCGCAGCGTTGAGGTCGCTGTGGGGTAACACCCGTGGAAGTTCGAGTCTTCTCGACCGCACCATTAAAATTTGTAACATACTGTAAATTAATAATAATTCATGATTTTAAATTTTCAGCCCCCCTTATGGGCCACCTGTTTGAACGCGAAATTATGTTGTGCAGTGTTCAATTATGCAGCGTTTATTATTCATTTTGCTATTCCTTCACTCCGCCGTTATCGTTGCCTCGCCTGGGTATTGTTGTAACCTAGGGCATCGCGATGCTCTTCAAACATGGAGAGATCGAGATGCGGATACTATCAA